>JAFAUV010000054.1 GCA_019243075.1 Bradyrhizobium sp. | reverse complement strand
AAACATCGCGGCCGCTCACCGCTCGTTTACTATCGCGTCTTAAGGTTATTCAGGAGCTAAGGCACCGCCTTGGCCCGGGTCTCAAGCCGATGCGCCCTGACCCGGTTGGTTGCGTTGGGTGGAGTAAGCGTTGCGTAGCAGTTCGTCCCTTCCGCGCGTGCGGCGCCGCACGGCGCTCCTTGCCGCGATTGCGATCGCCGGCCCCCTCGCCCTTGCGCCCCATACCGTCTCCGCCGAAGGCCTGTTCGATTTCTTCTTCGGCGGCGCGCAGAGGCAGCAGCGCCAGGCC
The DNA here is from genome assembly GCA_019243075.1 of Bradyrhizobium sp. GTDB lineage: Bacteria > Pseudomonadota > Alphaproteobacteria > Rhizobiales > Xanthobacteraceae > Bradyrhizobium. The sequence continues at coordinate 9,781 of JAFAUV010000054.1, read as the reverse complement.
CCACCGCAGGCGAGCTTCTTCGCCGACCCCTTCAACAATAGCCCGCAAGCGGCGCCTCCGCCGCAGCCGCGCGCGGCAATCGCAAGCTCCGGCCCCGCCTTTTGCGTCCGAACCTGCGACGGCCGATATTTTCCCTTAATGCGCGCCGCCGCCTCGCCGGTTCAGATGTGCCAGTCGTTCTGCCCGGCCAGTGCGACGAAGGTGTTTTACGGCTCCAACATCGACAGCGCCACGACGGTGAGCGGCGAGCGCTATCCGGACAGCGAGAACGCTTTCGCCTATCGCAAGGCGCTGCGTGCGGACTGCACTTGCAACGGCCGCGATCCGGCCGGGCTGGCGCCGGTCGACCTCGCCCTCGACAGCTCGCTGCGACCGGGCGATGTGATCGCGACCACCAACGGCCTCGTGGCCTATTCCGGTATCCGCGCCGGCAACGACCAGACGGCGGAATTCACGCCGGTCGCCGCTTATCCCGGTCTGACGCCAGAGGTCCGCACCCGCCTCGGCGAAATCAAAGTTGCGCCCGTGAGCGCCGATGTCCCCACCTCCGACATGCCGGCGTCCCAGGCCAATCCCGGCGTCACTCCGATGACCACGCCGGCGGCGAAGCCGGTGTCGCGCGACAAGCGCGCGGACGCCGATTGATCGCGATTGCGAGCCCAGCGCTCGCGATCACCGCTAGCGCCCCACGATCACGCCAATCACATTCGGCGCCGCCAGATATTTCTCCTCGATCGCGGCTCTGGCGGCGGCGCGGTTTTCCGGCGTGAGCAGGCCGCGCTTCTCCGCCAGGATCATCCAGCAGAAGCCCCACCAGTCCGTCAGCATGCCGCTGTCGTCGATGAGGTCGTAACCCTGCTCGGCGGCAAAGATGCGCGCGCGCGCTTCGTCGAGCGTGTCGAGGAAGGCATGGTCGGCATCGGAGAACAGGTCGTCAGCAATGTCATCCGTGGTGTAGCCCCACACCGAGTGGCAGACGGCATTGAATTCGCGATCGAACTGGTCGTCGTCCACGCGGCGGGTGCGCGAGGCCTGATGCAGCCGCGAGAGCGTGCGCGCGAAGTCGGCAATGCGGGTGAGAGCGAACTGATCGAAGGCGATGGTGGACATGTAGTCCTCGCTGAAGCTGACAGGCCATAGATGTTGTGTCGGCAGTGCGCCGAATCACAATGATATATCAAAGGCTTGCTAAGGCTGTTTTTAATTCGTTCTAGCGGCCTCGAATTCGCGCTGCCAGGGCGTGATGTCGGAACGACAAATAGGTTGGCAAAGCAAAACCGCCGCCGCTCCGAAGAACTGACTTTCGCCACCCGCGATGATTCCCGTCAGTCGACCGCCGACAGCATCTTGTCGCCGCAATAATTGGCCCAGAACTTTGCGCCGCATTAGCGGCGTATGGCGGCGCAGCGCGCGGCGGGCGAGGCGTTTTGCGCGAGCGAGATATTGCAGCCCAGGCCGTCCGCCGTGCGGCCGGGCTTGCCGGCGGCCAAAGCGGCGCTGGTCGCGGTGACGCAGACCACAAGCAACAATGCGGCGATGATTTCGATCATCAGACGCTCGATCGCCAGCCTCATGGCGCATTCTCCCATTGTCGCGGATTTGCGTGGACTATACCACCGAAACAGCGCGCTAAATCCTATCCGAATCGGCCCAATCCTTGCATAAATCCTAGGCAGAGAACGCGTAAGCGGCGGGTTTTTATCCCTCCGCAGCCAGCGTATCATTTTGGCGGGATAGAAAGTCAGGGTTCAAGCGTGCAAGATTCGACGTTTCATTCACAAGCGCCCGACCAGCCCGTCGACGAACTCGCGGTGGCCGAAATCAAGAGCGCGATCCTCACCAAGCTGCGCCTTGCGATCGGCAAGGAAGCCGGCATGGCGACGCGCAACGACTGGTACAAGGCGGCGGCGCTGGCACTGCGCGACCGCATTGTCCATCGCTGGCTGGCGGCGGAAAAGGAGAGCTACGACGCCGGCCGCAAGCGGGTCTATTATCTCTCGCTCGAATTCCTGATCGGCCGCCTGTTCACCGATGCGCTGAACAATATGGGCCTGTTGAAGGTGTTCGAGACCGCGCTCGGCGACATCGGCCCGGGCCTAGGCGAACTGCGCCAATCCGAGCCGGACGCCGCACTCGGCAATGGCGGCCTCGGTCGGCTCGCCGCCTGCTTCATGGAGAGCATGGCGACGCTGGCAATTCCCGCGATCGGCTATGGCATCCGCTACGATCTCGGGCTGTTCCGTCAGATCATCAACAATGGCTGGCAGCAGGAATATCCCGACGTCTGGCTCAGCTTCGGCAACCCCTGGGAATTCCAGCGCCCGGAAGTCGCCTATCACGTCCATTTCGGCGGCGCGGTCGAGCATATCGAAAAGGAGGGCCGCGACCGCGCGATGTGGCATCCGGCCGAAACCGTGCAAGCGGTGGCCTATGACACGCCGATCGTCGGCTGGCGCGGCAACCACGTCAACGCGCTCCGCCTTTGGTCTGCGCGCTCGCCCGATCCCTTGAAGCTCGATGTCTTCAACACCGGCGACTATGTCGGCGCCAGCGCCGAAGAAGCGCGGGCGGAGGCGATCTGCAAGTTTCTCTATCCGAACGACGAAAGCCCGGCCGGACGCGAGCTGCGGCTGCGGCAGGAGTATTTCTTTGTCTCGGCCTCGCTGCAGGATTTGGTCAGGCGCCATCTTGGCGCCGACGGCCAGCTCCGCAGCCTGCCGCAAAAGGTCGCCGTCCAGCTCAACGACACCCACCCCTCGCTCGCCGTGGCCGAGCTGATGCGCATCCTGGTCGACCTGCATAATTTCCGCTGGGACGAAGCCTGGAAGCTCACCGTCGCCACTCTCTCCTACACCAATCACACGCTGTTGCCGGAGGCACTGGAGACCTGGCCGGTCGAGCTGTTCCAGCGGCTGCTGCCGCGGCACCTCGAGATCATCTACCGCATCAATACCCAGCATCTCGCCCTCGCCGAGCATCACGCTCCCGGCGATATCGATTTTCGCGCCTCGGTTTCACTGATCGACGAGAAGAGCGGGCGCAGGGTGCGGATGGGCCAGCTCGCCTTTGTCGGCTCGCACCGCATCAACGGCGTCTCGGCGATGCACTCCGACCTGATGCGGGACACGGTGTTCCACGACCTCAACCACCTCTATCCCGGCCGCATCACCAACAAAACCAACGGCATCACTTTCCGCCGCTGGCTGATGCTGGCCAATCCGAAGCTGACCGCGCTGTTGCGCGAGGTGTGCGGCGACGCCGTGCTCGACGATTTCTCGCTGCTCGAGCGGCTCGAGGCGCGCGCCAGCGACAACGCGTTCCAGCAGGAATTCCGCAAGGTCAAGCATCACAACAAGATCGCGCTGGCGCGGCTGATCGGCGAGCGCATCAATGTCAAGGTCGACGCCTCGGCGCTGTTCGACGTGCAGATCAAGCGCATTCATGAATACAAGCGGCAGTTGCTCAACATCCTGGAGACGATCGCCCTGTATCAGGCAATGAGGGACGATCCGCAGAAGGACTGGGTGCCGCGGGTCAAGATTTTCGCCGGCAAGGCGGCGGCGAGCTATCGCTACGCCAAGCTGGTCATCAAGTTGATCAACGACGTGGCAGAGGTTGTCAACAACGACGCCTCGATTGGCGGGCGCCTGAAGATCGCCTTCCTGCCGGATTACAATGTCAGTCTCGCCGAGGTGATCATTCCGGCCGCCGACCTGTCGGAGCAGATTTCGACGGCCGGCATGGAGGCTTCCGGCACCGGCAACATGAAACTCGCGCTGAACGGCGCGGTGACCATCGGCACGCTCGATGGCGCCAATATCGAAATCCGCGACCATGTCGGCGCGGAGAACATCGCCATCTTCGGCATGGAGGCCGGGGACGTGATGATCCGGCGCAAGCAGGGACTGGATGCGACCGACGCGATCCGCAAATCGCCGCAGCTCGCCCGCGCCATCAACGCCATCGGCTCGGGCGAGTTCTCGCCTGGCGAGCCGAGCCGGTTCGAATCCATCGCGCACGCGCTGCGCTATCTCGACCATTACATGGTGAGCGCCGACTTCGACTCCTATTATGAGGCCCAGCGCGGGATCGATGCGCGCTGGCAGGTGATGCCGGCCTGGACGCGGGCCAGCATCCTCAACGTGGCGCGAATGGCCTGGTTCTCCTCCGACCGCACCATCCGCGAATACGCCGAGGAGATCTGGAACGTGCCGGTGCACCCGGCCCCGGTCGCGACCCTGGGCCAGGGTGTGCGTGGCGCGCGGGCGTGAGGGCTGCATTCCGCCGGCAACTCGATTGCTTCAGGCATCATTGAAAATTGCCTGATGTCCATCATATGATGATCGCAGCCCTTGTCGTTGCGAGGAGCGGAGCGACGAGGCAACCTGGGCATCCCGGTCTTCGAGACTGGATTGCTCCGCTTCGCTCGCAATGACGGAGGCTACGTATCCTCATGCTCACCAGGGCTCAACATCTCTTCGACGACGCCACGCGCGTGGTCGCCGGCGACAGCCGCTGGCAGGGGCGCACCAGCCCTGACTATTTTGCCTTTGTCGGCCCGTTCGGCGGCTGCACGGCCGCCACCATCCTGCGCGCGCTGATCGAGCATCCGCAGCGCGCGGGCGACCCGCTGGCCATCACCGTCAATTACTGCGCGCCGATCGCGGAAGGCGAATTCGATCTCGACGTTCGTCTCGTCAGAGCCAATCGTTCGTCGCAGCATTGGTGTGTCGAGCTGAGCCAGGGCGGCGGCGATGTCGCCACGCTTGCGACTGCTGTGTTCGCCGAACGCCGCCCCTCCTGGTCGCATCAGGTGGCGCGGATGCCGGAGGCGAGGCCGTTCGAGACCGTTCCGCCCTACACCAAAATCGCCATTCCCTGGGTCAAGCAGTATGACTTCCGCTTCATCGAGGGCGACCCGAATTTTGCCGCGGGCGCGGGCGCGCCGCCGAGTGCCTATTCGAGACTTTGGATCGGGGACCGCGTGCCGCGAAAGATCGACATGCTGTCGCTGGTATCGATGTCGGATGCGTTCTTCGCCCGCATCTTTCATGCCCGGCGCGAACTGGTGCCGTTCGGAACGGTGACGCTGACGACCTATTTCCATCTGAGCGCCGAGGATCTCGCCGCGGAGGACATCACCCATGTGCTTGCCTGCGCCGACGCGAAAATCTTCAATCGCAGCTATCAGGACCAGACGGGTGAGTTGTGGTCACAGTCCGGCAGACTGATCGCGACCACGACGCAGGTGGGCTATTTCAAGGCGTGAGCCCGCCACGGGCCACGCCGGCAAAACTTCGTTCAATTCAGGTGTCGAGGGTCGCGTTGCCTTGCACCAGGCTGGTGTTGCCGGTAACGGGATCGGTGACAGCGTTGTAGACCTGTGCCTGGCCGGTTCCCGTCAGCACGAATTTCGAGTTGCCGACGCGGAACGACGAATTGCCGATCAGCACCTGCTGATACTGCGTGGTCGAGCCGCTCTGATATTTGACCTGGGCACGGAAGCCATTGACACTCGAGATCGTGAGCTTGAACGATTGCTTGTTCGAGTAGGTCCCCTGCCAGGTGCCTTCGTAGGACTTCGGATCGACATTCGTGTATTTGGTGGTGGTCGGCGTCAGCGGTGCGGTGGCATAGGCAGACGCAATGACGCTCATGATGTCGGACATGCCGCGGCTCCGTGCGATGGATGGTCGCAGCCACTACAGAACAGGGTTGGTTAACGGCGGGTTAAGCGCGCGCACCACATCTGCGGGACCGACGCAGTGAAGAAGGGCGGCTCCAGAGCCGCCCTTTCGTTTCCGACAAACATCCCGCCTATTCCGCCGCGAGCTTCACTTCCGGCGCGGCGGCGCGGACGTCGGCATCGACGTGATCTTCGTACTTGGCAAAGTTCTTCTGGAACATGCCGACCAGCTTGCGCGCGGTGGTGTCGAACTCGGCCTTGTCGGCCCAGGTCTTGACCGGATCGAGGATGTGCGGCTCGACCCCGGGCAGCGAAGTCGGTACCGCGAAGCCGAAATATTTATCGGTGCGGAAATCGGCGTTGCGCAGCGAGCCGTCGAGCGCGGCGGTGAGCAGCGCGCGCGTCACCTTGATCGGCATGCGGCGGCCGATGCCGTATTTGCCGCCGGTCCAGCCGGTGTTGACCAGCCAGCAATCGACATTGTGCCTGGCAATCAATTCGCGCAGCAGGTTGCCGTAGACGGAGGGATCGCGCGGCAGAAAGGGCGAGCCGAAGCAGGTGGAAAATTCCGGCTGCGGCTCCTCGCCGAGACCGCGCTCGGTGCCCGCGACCTTCGCGGTGTAGCCGGACAGGAAGTGGTACATGGCCTGCGCCGGCGTCAGCTTCGCGATCGGTGGCATCACGCCGAAAGCGTCGGCGGCAAGCATCACCAGGTTCTTCGGATGCGGCGCCCGGCCGGTGCGCGAGGCATTCGGGATGAAATCGAGCGGGTAGGCCGAGCGGGTGTTCTCCGTTTTCGAGCCGTCGTCGAAATCCGGCTCACGGCTGTGTGCGTCAAGCACGACGTTTTCGAGCACCGCGCCGAAGCGCTTGCTCGCGGCAAAGATCTGAGGCTCCGCTTCCTGCGAGAGCTTGATGCATTTGGCGTAGCAGCCGCCCTCGAAATTGAAGATGCCGTCCGCGCCCCAGCCATGCTCATCGTCGCCGATCAGCGTGCGCTTCGGATCGGCCGACAGCGTGGTCTTGCCGGTGCCGGACAGGCCGAAAAAGATCGCGGTGTCGCCGGCAGGTCCGACATTGGCCGAGCAGTGCATCGGCATCACGCCCTTTTCCGGCAGATAGTAGTTCAGCGTGGTGAACACGCTCTTCTTCATCTCGCCGGCATAATAAGACCCGCCGATCAGGACGATCTTGCGGGCGAAATCGATGGCAACGACATTCTCCGAGCGCACGCCATGACGTTTGGGATCGGCACGGAAGCTCGGCAGGTCGACAACGGTGAGTTCCGGCACGAAATCCGCAAGCTCGGATGCCTCGGGGCGGATCAGAAGCGTACGGATGAACAGCGAGTGCCAGGCAAGCTCGGTGAAGACACGCGTCTTGATCCGCAAGCTCGGATCGGCGCCGCCATAGAGATCCTGCGCGAACAGCGTCAAGCCTTCGGCATGCTTCAGGAAGTCCCGATAGAGCGTCTCGAACTGCTCCGAGCTGATCGACTGGTTCCCCGCCCACCACATGCTCTTGTCGGTGAGAGAATCGCGCACCGTGAATTTGTCCTTCGGGCTGCGGCCGGTGAACACGCCGGTATCCGCGCATAATGCACCATCGGCCGAGACCACGGCTTCGCCTGCGCGAAGCGAATGCTCATAAAGCTGGGGCGCCCCGAAATTCCAGTTCACGCCCTTGAGTTTCTTGAAGCCGAATTTATCGGCACCGAAGGCACCGTTATGCACGCCCGTCTCTTGCACGAACAACCCTCCTCGAACCCCCGCATGTCGGAAAGCGCGATGACGCCCTCCAGCAACTCGCTCGCGGTGAACCCTGACTATAGCCTCAGAAACCCGGGTCGGGCGACCTATTACTGATGAACGCCCGCCTTGCCAAGCCGATCCCGAGGATGTGGTTTATTCGAAAATGGCGGTTGAGCGACATCAACGAGATGCTGCGTTGCGGCCTTTCCGGGGTTTTTCATCGGGGCAGGAGAGGCGAATCCCTGCGGGAGAGATGCTGCGGCGCAACAATGAGAGCGGCGCTTCACGCGTTCATCGCTGCGGCCCGGTCACGCCTTCCCCCGCGCCTCTTCCGCGAGTTTCACCAGCATCTTGCGCAACTCGGCGGGGCTCGTGACCCGCGCCGGAAATTCCAGCCGCAGTGTCGCGGCGGCTGCCTGCATGTCGAGCCCCTCCGGATCGCAGCCGGTGCAGCGCCAGTCGGCCGCCGCCGCGCCGAGCAACTTTGTCGCATAGAGGTTCATGGCGTGGCGATGATCTTCATTCATATGCGCAACGGCCTCCTCCTCCGCCTCCAGCAGGGCAGCCGCATCGCCAAGCTGCGCGCCAAACTGCTCCGGCGTCAGATCGACGATGCGGCCGAAGCCGGCGACGAGATGGGCGCCGGATGGATGAATGCGGAAGAAGGAAAAATCCTTGAAATCGACGAAGGCCTCCGCGGCAGGATGCGCGGAGAGATAGCGCCGGCGCAGCACGCCGCGCTCCGATCCGTCCGCTTCCACGGCCCGGCCTGCCATCATGATCCGCGCACCCTCCAGCGGATCGCCGGCTGCGCGCTCATCCAGCATGAGCGAGGCGCGCGCGTCCGCCTGCAGGTTTTTGGTGTGAACGGCGAGCCGCGAGATCAACAGAATCGGTGAGCCGTCGGGGGCGCTCGCCACGTTCACCAGCGAGCAATAGGGATCGCCGGTGCCCGCCATCAGGGTCGCCAACGCTCCCTGCCGGCTGCGCCGGAGCAGGGATTTTGCCAGTCTGGAGGGGTTAAAATCGGGAGTCGGCTGCATCGATATTCCCTTGCCATCCTATTGCTAAGCAGGTCTTTTTTCGGCTAAACCGGCATCTAGATGGGTCGGATGCCTCGCCAAGAAAAAGGCATTCTGTCGGAACTCGGTCACACTTCAGCCCAGCTTGCATTGCTCGTTGACCGCTTCCGAAGCCCAATTATGCGGCGCATCACCGGAATGCTCGCCGTTTCAGCCATTGATGCAACTGAAAGCAGGCTCATGCCCACAATCGCCCTGGTCGATGACGACCGCAACATCCTCACCTCCGTTTCGATCGCGCTGGAAGCCGAAGGCTACCGCATCATGACCTACACCGATGGTGCCTCCGCGCTCGACGGTTTCCGCACCAGCCAGCCCGATCTCGCCATCCTCGACATCAAGATGCCGCGCATGGATGGCATGGAGACGCTGCGGCGGCTCCGCCAGAAGTCCGACCTGCCGGTGATCTTCCTGACCTCAAAGGACGAGGAGATCGACGAATTGTTCGGTCTCAAAATGGGCGCCGACGATTTCATCCGCAAGCCGTTCTCGCAGCGGCTTTTGGTCGAGCGCGTGAAGGCCGTGCTGCGCCGTTCGCAGCCCAAGGATCCGACCGCGGTGCCGAAGGAGAACGACGCCAAGGCGCTCGACCGCGGCCTGCTGCGGATGGATCCGGAGCGCCACACCTGCACCTGGAAGAACGAGCCGGTGACGCTCACCGTCACCGAATTTTTGATCCTGCAGGCGCTGGCGACCCGTCCCGGCGTGGTGAAGAGCCGCAATGCGCTGATGGACGCGGCCTATGACGACCAGGTCTATGTCGACGATCGTACCATCGACAGCCACATCAAGCGGCTGCGCAAGAAATTCAAGGTGGTGGACGACGATTTCGAGATGATCGAAACGCTCTACGGCGTCGGCTACCGCTTCAAGGAAGCTTGATCGCGGCACGGCAGGCCGCGCTGAGCTGTTTTCTGCGCGGCAGGGCCGCGCTGACTTGTTTTCTGCGCGGCAGGCCGCGCTGACTTGGTTTCTGCGCGGCAGGCCGCGCTGACTTGGGCACCGGTCCGGGGTAGGATGCGATCGGCGCCGTACCATCGAACGCAGTGTTAGCCCGTGCTTGACCGAACGCAACCCAATCCAGGTGTGAACGCCCAGGACGATCCCGCCTCGCCGGCGCTCGAAGGCGCGGCTGTCGAAAATCCGCCGATGAGGAAGTGGGTGCGGCCGCTCGGCTGGCTCAGCCGCGCCGGGCAGTTCCTGTTCACGCTCTCGTTCTCGAGCCTGACGCGCCGCATCGTCTCGCTCAACATCGCCGGCCT
>JAFAUV010000017.1 GCA_019243075.1 Bradyrhizobium sp. | reverse complement strand
CGTCGGCGTAGCCCGCGAGCGCGCTCAGCGCGCAGGCGAGCGCAATGTTGCGGCCTGAATCCAGCGTGCCTGCCACCGTTGCCACCCTTGCTGGCGACAATGTTGATGAAATCTGCCGTCTTGAAAAGGACAGGACAGGCCGGTTTTCAGAGCGTTTTCAAATATTCGAGCAGGGCCTTCTTGTCCTGATCGCTCAAGCTCGTCCCGAACTCGTGGCCGCAATTGCTGTTTCCCGAGTTGAGGTCGCTGCAGCCGGTGACCGTGAGCGCCGGACTTGATGCATCCTGTGTCGCGGCCAGGCCGACATTTTCGACGTCGTATTTCGCGCCCAGACAGAAATGCGATGTGCGCTGCGCCGACGGCTTGAGTAGCTCCGCCAGTGTCGGGACCGAGCCGTTATGCAGATAGGGCGCGGCGGCCCAAACGCCCTGCAAGACGCGGGCCTCATAGGCGCCCTTCTGAAGGGTATTGGCGAGCGCCGTTCCACTTTCGATCGGCAAGCTCGCAGGCTGTCCGGCCGGCACCGCGGCAGGCTGCAGGCTATTGGGCGCCCGATACGCCTTTGCCAGATCCTGCAGGGCCGGCGGCAGCGGCGGCGGCGATAGCGGAGGCGCGGAAGATCCTGGGGCTGGCGTGGACGACGGCGCTGCATTTTGCGGCAAGGCGTTGCCAAAGCCGCCACCTAAGGGACTGCTCGGGTCGCCGAGAAAGCCTCCGGTCAGCAAATGTTGCGTGATCGAGCCGGCGACGGCAGTGAACATCATGCTGACGCCGAAGTCTTCTTGCTGGAGCGACGCGGCAACGCCCGGAATGCCGGCGCCGGCCAGCGCGCCAGTCTTGACCTTCCAACCGAGCTCATCGAACTGACGGGTGTCGGTGCCGACATTCTGAACCGGGGTGGCCCACGTCGTCCCGAGCAGAGAGTGCACCTCGTTGATGCCGTGGCACTGACCGCATTCGCTGTTGAAGATTTTCTCCCCGTCGGCTGCCATCGCCCGATTGAGCGGCCACTGGTCCGGCCATTTCGGTGGTCCCATCCGCTTGAGCAGGTCCTCAAGCTTGTCCAATCCATCGAAGTTGATGGAGTTATTGGTGAGATAGTCGAAGAAGGGGCCAAATACATGCTTCGGCTCGAAATTGGCGAATGCCAGCGCCTGTCCCGTGTTGCGGGCCAACGCAAAAAGATCGTTTCCGTTCAACACGAAGCCGGCCCAGTCGGTTTTTTCCTGCTTCGGCGAATTCCACAAGAACGGATATCGCACGGGAGCTTCGGCAATCTTCATGTTTTCCGGTATCAGCAGATCGGGCGGCGGCCCGACGTCGAGGCCCGACAAGCGGTTGAAGATGATTCCGACGGCGTCAAGACGTCCAAGCCCCCAGCCGGCCGACGGCAATGTCCCGACCACGAAAGCGTGAAATCGCTTGTACCAGGCATCGACGCGCTGACGCAGAGCCGCGACATCGGCGGGAGTGGGTGTTGCGAGTTGCAGGACGGAGGCGGCAAACGAGGCGAACTCCGCATCGCTGGCGGTGGCATTTCCCATAGCCTTGTCCAGCTCGTTCAGGAATGCCTCGAAATCGGTGAAAGACGGGCCCCCATCGACCCGGTACTGCGTACCATCGACATCTAGCTGTCGGGTGTGACAAGCAGAACAGGTCACGCCGACGATCTGGAATCCTCTCGGGCCGGAAGCGTGAAAACCGACAGGCAGACCGGCCGTATTGTCCGGATTTGGCAAAAAGCCAAATCGGGCCATATTGTCGGCGAGGAATGGTTGCCCGTTTTGCCCCTTCAACGCCTGCAACCACGCCAGGTAAATCAGGCGTGAGCCTTGATCGCGTGTGTAGAAATCCGCCCTCGTCGCCGCTGTCCATTGCGGGCCCTGCTCGACATACACCGGATCGGCATGGGCGGCTCGCATCCCTAAGCCTGCCGCTACGAGGATCGCAAGACCGATCGGGAAAACGAGACGATGCATCGCGTGACCCCCCTTGATGCTTTTATCGTATGGCAGTTTTGACGTGTTGTTATGTGATCTGGTTCACGGGATAGACATCCGCATCGCTGCGACAAAATACTGATCAACACGGCTTACCCGCCGGACGCGAGCTTACCGTGCAGCCAAAGCAAATTCGATAGAGCAGTAGAGGAGTAGGGAGGAGCAGCAGACGCCAAGAATTTCCGCTCGATCCGCAATTGTACTTCGCAGCGCCCTCCCGTCAAGGTAATTGCAAGGGGGCGACCTCGCGCACGGCCGAGACGCAACGCCTTTCTCAAGCCACGAGCCGGGATACGTCCCAGGCGACGATGCCGTACTGATCGCAAATCGCGCGCATTTCGGCGAGATCCTGGACGAGGCGGCCGCCATCGGGCTTCGTCTCCGCAAGCAGCCGCACTCTCAAACCGAGGCATTCGACCGTCAGCCATGGATTCCTGACGGCCCTGGCGATGGTCAGAGCACGATCCAGGGCGGCCAGCCCGCGCTCCGATTGCCCACTCCGAACCAGGGCCTCGGCATAGCCGGCATGGAGAAAGGACACCTCGATCTGGCCTGTCCTCAGATGCATCCCACTTTCGATGCAGGCCTCGACCAGGCCGACGGCCCGATGCGCTCGGCCTATGCGTGCCAGCGCCGTCGCTATGGCTCCGGTCAGGTTCGCCTTGATCGTATCGTAGCCGTTGCGTTCGGCAATCTCGGTGGCGATCGATAAGCATTGCGCAGCTTCGTCATTCCGGTGAAGCATGAGGAGATTCCGCGCCATCGCAATGCGGGCCAGCACTTCGCCGTACAAATCCTGTTCGCGAGCGGCGACTGCCAATGCACGGGATGCGAATTCAAGCGCCTCGCGATATTGACCCGTTGCATTCATGAACCAGCTTCTGAATCCCAGGACCGTGCACTTTGGGCCGGCGGGTGTCCCGAGCCGGGCAGTCTCGAGCTCTCCCGTGAGCATTTCATTCAATTCGTCCAGCTCGGCGATCGCGCGCTCGATATGGCCCATTGCAAACAACACGTTTGCCATCACGGACTGATTTGAAAATATCAACGCGGGCGATCCCAGCGTCCGGGCCGTTCTCAAGCCTTCGCTCGTTATCCGCAGCCCTTCTTCGTACCGACCCTCAAACCAGTAGATCATCCCAAGTTGCGACTGGACGCTGCACACCTCCGCGACTCGGCCCTGACGCTGCGCCAGCTCTATAGAGCGCGGCAGATGCATGTTCACCTTGTCGAATTCGCCAAGCTGCAACATCGAAGCGAAACACATTCGGCCGAAGTCGACATATTTTTCTTCGGCAGCCTTGCCCAGACGCTCGATCAGCCTGAGCGCCCGGTCATAGATCAGGCTGACCGAGGAGGCGGCGGCATTCCGCCGCGCTTCCACGGCTGCCTCCCAGAGATAGCCGAGCGCGACCTCGACCTCTCCGGCTTCCTCCGCGTGAAAGGCCAGCCGTTCGTATTGACCGTTCAGATTTGGATAGCGCCGGCTTATCGCCTGGATCGCGGCCCGATGCACCTCCCGACGCTGATCGCGCGGGATCGTGTTGGCGCAGGCCTCGGCGATGATCTGATGCCTGAAACGCACCGAATTGCCCGCGAGCGGATGGATAAATGCAAATCGGTCGAGCTCGAACAATGCGTTCAACAACTCGCCCACCTCTACGCCGAGCACCGCCGTAGCCAACTGGATTTCAACCTCCTCCCCCAACAGGCTGAGCGTCTGCGCGATCGTCTTTATTTTCGGTGAAAGCCGCTGTAGCCGCGCATGGATCACGGACTCGACGCTCTGAGGCAGTGATTGTGCGCCCTTGGCGTTCGTCGCCTCCGCCGAACGCAAGAACTCCTCCAATATGAAGGGGACACCGTCGGCGCGATCGATCGCCCTGGCAAACACCGTCGGAGATCGGTTTTTCGGCCACAGCTGGCGTCCCAAAGCCTCCATATTGGCCCGCGAGAGCGGTTGCAGATGAATGATCGATTCCGCGATGTCGGCGGCCAGGTTTGAGGATTCCGGGCGCCCGGTCAGCAATATGCAAAGCGGCTGTGAGATATTTGCGCGTGCGAGCAGTTTCAGGAAATGACGGCTTTCCGCATCGATCCATTGCAGGTCTTCGATCAACAAAAGCGTTGGCCTGCTGAGCGCCAACGCCAGGAAGGCGTTGACAAGGGCGCGTGCGATTTGCGTCTGGGTTTTGTTGTTCAATCTTTGGCGCGCGCGCGATTTTCCATCGATGAACACGGTTTCCAGCGTCCTGCGATCGCTTGCCTCGATGTCCAATTCGGCAAGCGCCGCGCGAAACTGGTCGTCCGACGAAAAATTGCCTGCAGCGAGCAGGTCGCCTACCAAGGCGCGGGCAGCGGCGAACGCGGTGACACGCCTTTGGACGGCGCCATAAAAAATGCAGCATCTCACGTCGGAGGTCAGCGCGTCGGTCATTGCGGCGGCGGCAAGACGGCTCTTGCCGATACCCGGTTCGCCAATCACGGCTATGGAAGCGCTCTTGCCGCCCGGCCTCGGGAGGCGTTCGCGCAGCGCGCCAAGCTCGTCCGACCGGCCGACAATCGCATTTTGATAACGGCGCGCGACATCGTTGTGATCGACATCGGGTGGCCGGGCATTCAGCGTGTAGACCTCAATCCCGTCGGCTATCCCGGACGGCGTCTTGGGCACCGTGAGGTCAAGCGAGGAACGGCACAGCTTTGCGGCTTCGGCGCTCAGGCGGACCTCGCCCGGCGCGGCCTCCTGCTGCAATTTGGCAGCAACGTGCACCGTCGCGCCGGCAACGTCAAAACGAGCGATGGCGTTGCGACCGCCTTTGCGCAATCCGACCAGCCCGGAGTGGACGCCGACGCGAAAATTGACCGGATTTCCCCCCGGTCCGGTCGACTGGCTGTGACTCTGAATGTCCCAGGCTGCGATGCACGCACGATCCGCATGATCCTCATATGCCGTCGGCCAGCCGAATATGGCAATGCCGCCGTCTCCCGCATAGTGGACGATCTGTCCGCCGAAATGCTCGACGGAATTGCGGATGTGATTCAGCCAATGATCCAGAAAGGCCTGCGCCTCGTCGGGATCGCAAGCCGCGATATGGCGCGTCGATCCCACCATGTCGACGGCGAGAACCGTGATGATGTTGCGCTCTGCGGTCGTGGTGCTGCCAACGGCCATCATCGCCCTGCCTACCCTGTCCGATTGCAGGTTAGCACGGCAAGCCGCTGGTCCACCATCCGCCTTGGGTCTCGTCCAAGGCTTCCGCTCACGGGCGCGGGTCGGGAGCCGTTTCCGTCTGACCAGGGTTCCCGGCCTTGATGTCGGCAACGGCCCGCGCAATGGTCTCGCGATATTTCGCCCGCGGCGGGCTGACGCCGTGGGTCAGCAGCGCCCGGCGCACCGTGGGCGAGGCGCCGGTGATGAACAATTTGATGCCCTGGCGGCCGGCCTTGGCGGCGACGCGTCCCATCGCATTGGCCGCCGTCGAATCCAGGAACGGGACGCCTGCGAAATCGACCACGAACGCCTTGCGCTTGTCGGCGATGCCATCGAGCACGCCGCCGATCGCGGCGGCCGCGCCGAAGAAGAAGGCGCCGGTGATACGATAGACCAGCACGTCGCGGTCGACGGCGAGCCCGGGATCGTAGGGCACGCGCTCGCCATTGCCGTCATCGGCGCGGTCGGCGGCCGCCAGCGAGGTGTCGCCCTCGATGCCGGTCATCTCGGCCATGCGGTTGATGAACAGCACCGCGCCGAGCGCGAAACCGACCACGATGCCTTCGGTGAGGTCGCGGAAGATCGTGAGCCCGAAAGTCGCGAGCAGCACTACCGCATCGCCGCGCGAGGAGCGGATCAGGGTCGCGAACGCGTGCTTCTCGGCCATGGTCCAGGCGACGACGACGAGCACCGCGGCCAGCGCCGACAACGGGATATAGCTCGCTAGCGGTGCCGCGATCAGCATGAACAGCAGCACGAAGGCCGAATGCAGCATGCCCGAGACCGGGCCGCGCGCTCCGGCCCGGATATTGGTCGCGGTGCGCGCGATCAAGCCGGTGACACAGATGCCGCCGAACAGCGCCGATCCGATATTGGCGACGCCTTGCGCCACCAGCTCGCAATTGGAGCGATGGCGGCGGCCGGTCATGCCGTCGGCGACCACGGCCGAGAGCAGCGACTCGATCGCGGCGAGCAGCGCGAAGGCGATCGCGTCCGGCAGCACCGCCTGGATTTTCTGGAGTGAAAATGCCGGCAATGCGGGCAGCGGCAATTGGCGCGGGATGTCGCCGAAGCGGGTGCCGATGGTCTCAACCGGCAGCGACAGCGCCCAGGTCGCGAGCGCGGCGGCCGCAACCGCGATCAACAGGCCGGGCCACGCCGGCCGAAACTTCCGCAGAACCGCAATGATGATGATACTGGCGGCGGCAATGGCGATGGCCGAGACATTCGCCGTGGGCAATGCCCGCGCGAGCGCCTCAAGCTTGGGAACGAGCGCGCCGGGTTCCTTGGCCGTCAGCGTGATGCCGAGGAGGTCCTTGAGCTGGCTTGCGAAGATGATCACCGCAATGCCGGCGGTGAAGCCGACCGTCACCGGATAGGGGATGAACTTGATGTAGGTGCCGATGCGCAAGAAGCCGACGGCGATCAGGATGAAGCCGGCCATCAGCGTCGCGAGGATCACGCCGTCGACGCCCTGACGATCGACTGTCACCGCCACCAGCACGATGAAGGCGCCGGCGGGCCCGCCGATCTGAAACCGGCTGCCGCCGATCAGCGAGACGATGAAACCGCCGATCACGGCCGTATAGAGCCCGCGGCCGGGCTCGACGCCCGAGGCGATCGCAATCGCCATGGACAGCGGCAGCGCCACGATCGCGACCGTCAGTCCCGCGATCAGGTCGGCGCGGAAATCGGAAAGCCCATAGCCCTCGCGCCACACCGTGACGAGTTTCGGCAAATACAGTTCGGCAAAGCTCGGCCGCCGCGGCTGATGCAGGCTGCCGGCGCGTTCGCTTGCGATGCTCATGCCCCATATGCTCCGCCGCATCGCGCGGGCCGCGGGCGGTCGCGACGATGCCTCATCTGCCGACGCGGCGCGGTGGTCCCGCCTGCTTCAGGCGAACGCCGCGGCCGCCGGTGTCGCTGCGCGCGTGCTCGCCGATCAGTTCCACGCCGGCCCGGTTGAGCGCGTCGATCACCTTGATCAGCGTTTCGACCACCCCGCGCACGGTGCCGATGCTCGCCTCCATCCTTTGGATGGTCGGCAAGGAAACGCCCGCCAGCTCGGCCAAGGTTTTCTGGTCAATCCCAAGCAGCGCCCGCGCTGCCCGCATCTGGAACGACGTGATCACATCAGCCTCACGTAAAAAACACCATAAATGATGTTTGATATGGAGACAATGATGTAAAATACATCATAGAGGGGAGAGCGCAAGCGACCGGCATACGCGTCGTACCGCCAAGCTGGAATCTGTCGAAGCTGCCGTGCCGGCACGGCCACAAGATCATCAAGCGCCGCCCCGCTCGAGCACCCGAAAAGAAGCGATCAGGTTTCGTACCGACCGCGATGCGCCGGCGGCCTATCGCCGGACCGGCAGTGGATGGCAAACGCGCATCAGAGCCGATCCCGGAAAGTCCGCACCAAAAGCTCTCGCCTTGATCACGCCGCGTCGCGGTGGGCGGCGATGATCTGGTCGGCAGCACGGCCCGTCACTTCGGCCATGTGGTCGAACTGGCGGGTGAAGCTGCCGGCGCCGGCCGTGGCCGAACGCAATTCGACGATCAATTCGCCGATCTCCGCCTCAGGCATCATCGCGCGCACGCAATCCCACCCCGGCCAGCCCTCGCGGGTGTCGAAACCCAGGATCTGGCCGCGACGCGCCGACAGGATCGCATTGATCTTCGCGGTGGCATCATTCGGACAGACGATCTCGACAATGTGGATCGGCTCCAGCAGCACCGGCTGGCAATGCGGCAGCCCCTCGCTGACGCCGATTCGCGCGGCGGTTCGGAATGCGAGATCGGACGAATCGACGCTGTGATAGGAACCGTCGGTCAAGGTCACCTGCAGGTCGATCACCGGGAAGCCGAGCGGCCCGCGCGCCAGGCCGTCGACCACGCCCTCCTCCACCGCGCCGATATAATTGCGCGGCACCGCGCCGCCCACGACCTTCTCGTGGAATTCGAAGCCGGAGCCGCGCGGCATCGGCTTGATGTCGAGCACGACATCGCCGAACTGGCCGTGGCCGCCGGACTGCTTCTTGTGCCGGCCGCGCTGGGTGATCGGTTTGCGGATGGTTTCCTGATAGCCGATCGCCGGCGGATGCGATTTGACGTTGACGCCGAAACGGTCCTTGAGGCGCTCCTGCGCGACACGCAGATGCATCTCGCCCTGTCCCCACAATACGGTGTCGTGGGTGCGCGGGTTCTGCACCATCGACAGCGAGGGATCCTCCTCGTTCAGCCGCAGCAGCGCCTGGCCGAGCTTGACGTCGTCCTTGCGGTCGGTTGCGGCGATGGAGATCGCGAGCACGCCTGCGGTCGGCTCGACCGTGACCAAGGAGGCCGGCGCGACTTTGCCGTTTCCTATGGTGTCGCCGGTCCTGATCGCATCGAGCTTGCCGAGCGCGATGGTGTCGCCGGCTTCCGCCGAGGCACGCTTGGTGTCGTAGCCGCCGTTGACGGCGAGGATGCCGGAGATGCGCCCGGTTCCGCCGGAAGAGGATTGCAGCGTCGCGCCGTCCTCGAGATGGCCCGCCAACAGCCGCGTCAGCGACAGCTTTCCGCCGTGCTGCAAATGCATGGTCTTGAACACATACCCCAGCGCGTCGCGGGTCGCGGGCACGCGGAGGCGTTTGGCGGTCTCCTCGACGCCGGGCGCTTCGTGGCGCAGCGCCTTCATCAGCCGCAGCACGCCGTTCTCGCGCAGCGCCGAGCCGAGCAGCACCGGACAGATCAGGCCTTCGCGCAGTTCGCGCGCGAGATCGTCGAACACGGCGTCGCGCGGGGGCTGGATGTCCTCGAGCAATTGCTCCATCAGCGCGTCGTCATGGTCGGCGAGCTTCTCCAGCATGGAGAAACGCGCTTCCTTTTCGCGGTCGAGATTGCCACCCGAGAGCTCGATCACCTCGGACGCCTTGTGCTCGCGATAGACGAACGCGCGCTCCAGCGCGAGATCGACAAAGCCTTCGATCAGCTCGCCGTTCCAGATCGGAATCTGGCGCAGCACCAGTGGCACGCGGGAGGCCGGCTGCAAGGTAGCCAGCGTCTCGCGGATGCGCTGGCTGGCGCGGTCGATCTTGTTCAAGAACAAAAAACGCGGGATTTTCAGGTCTTCCAGCTCGCGCAGGATGATCTGCAGCTGCGGCAGTTTTTTCTCGTCCGCCTCGCAGACCACGATCGCGGCGTCGATCGCGGGCAGCGCGGCGCGCATGTCGTGCGCGAACTCGACCGAGCCCGGACAATCGATGAAGGTGTAGCTGTCGCCCATGAAGCTGGTGGTGGCCGCCGTGAGCCCAACGCTCATCTTGTGATGACGTGCTTCGGTCGAGGCGTCGCCGACCGAAGTCCCGGCATCGACACTGCCGGCTTTGGGAATCGCGCCCGTTCGCGCAAGGATCGCTTCGAGGAGAGTGGTTTTACCGCTTTGGAAAGGGCCCACCAGCGCGATGCACCGTGGACCGCGGGGACTTCTGACGTCTTGTCCCATTCGCCGCCTCCTGCTGAGTGGAGCTCGGCCCTGGATTGGGTCGGCAAACGATAATGCTCTGCCTGCCTCCCGGATTTGGCAAGGGAGAAATCGTCGCTGCGGTGCGGCGTAATGAAAGGGATGTTTTCCCCATCGTCATGGCGAGTGAAGCGAAGCAATCCAGACTTCTACCGCGTAAGCAGTCTGGATTCATTTCCGCCTTCGCGCTTCGAATACTGCGGACGCGTCGTCGCTTCGCTCTTCGCAATGACGACGAGAGTTTGTTAACGACCCGGCCGGAGTTCCAGGCTCTCGAGACCGGCGGCGATGTTGACGCCGACCTGGCCTTGCAGGCTGAGCGGCTGTAGCGCGATCGAATTGTTGGAGCCGCCGACCAGCACATTGCCGCCGGCGCCGACGCCGAGCGAGGCCGAGCCCTGCGCGCCGGCGTAATTGCCGGAGAGATCGCCCGGCCCAAGTTGTGCGACCGGCGCGTAAACGCCCCAGGCGAGCGCGGTTTCCTGGGTGATTCCGAGATCGAGCCCGACCTTCTCGATGGTTGCGATGTAACGGTCCTCCGGCACGCCCTCGACGCGCAACACGCAACCGAGATGGGTGACGGAACCCACGATGAAGCCGACGCTGGTGCCGCCGCGGCATTCGAGCACGCCGACCTGCACGCGCGAGACCGGCGCTTGCGCATCGGCGGATGTCAGCGCGCCGAGCATGGTTGCGGCAAAGGCGGCAATGACAAGTGAGCGGCGCATGAAGAAAAACTCCGAGTGAAATCCGAATGAAAGATCTGATGCAAGCGGAGCACGTGGCACTGCCCCTCACCTTTCTATGCCACAACCACTTCCACCGCACCAAAGAAAAGAGGCCCGCTCCTGGCGGGCCTCTCGCGTCGATTGCAAAATTCGACGATCAGCCGCGACGGTGGTGATGATGCCAGCGGCCGCGATGCGGGAAGCCGACCGGTTCGAGCTCGATGCCGGCGATGCCGGCTGCGACATTCAGCCCGGTCTGGCCCTGGACGCTGATCGGCTGCAGCGCATAGGCATTGTTCGGACCGCCGACCAGGAAATTGCCGCCGCCGCCGATGCCGACCGAGGCGTTGGCGCCGACGCCGCCATAGGTGCCGGCGAGCTCACCGCGGCCGAGCCGGGTGGTCGGCGCATTGACCGCCCAGGTCACCTGCGTCTGCGCCGTGACGCCGAGATCGACGCCGATGCGGCGCACGGTCGCGACATAAGCCTCGGGCCGGCGGCCCGGGCTCTGGAACACGCATTCCAGGCTGGTGACCGACCCGACGACGAAGCCGACATTCTGTCCGCCCCGGCATTCGAGCAAGCCTGCTTGTAAGGCCGGCACCGCTGCATGGGCTGACGCAAATGAGCCCGCAAGCGCGGCGGCCGCGATGATGATGGTAGAAAGTCGCATGGTCGATCTCCGCAAGACAAAGTTCAAGAAAGCGGGGGGACAAGAGGGAAGCGCCGTGTCCAAAACAAGGCGGCGCTTCCTCCAATTGCCGTCAAAACATCAAGAATCTCCATCCTGATGTTATTTTGACACGCTTTTTCCGGCGCTTCTCGTTCGCCGAAGAGGGCTTACCTGAGATTGCCGCAAAAACGCTGGATGCGCTTGCAGGCGTCTTCGAGATCGCCGGTCCTGGTCGCGTAGGAGATGCGGAACGCCGGGCCGAGGCCGAACGCGGACCCCTGCACGACCGCGACACCTTCGGCCTCCAGCAGCTCGGTGACGAAATCCTCGTCATTGGCGAGCTTCGTGCCCGACGGAGCGGTCTTGCCGATGGTTCCAGCGCACGACGGATAGACATAGAACGCCCCCTCGGGACGCGGACAGTCGATGCCGTTCGCCTGGTTGAGCATGGAGACCACGAGGTCGCGCCGCTCCTTGAACACCTTGTTGTTTGCGGGGATGAAATCCTGCGGGCCGTTGAGCGCCTCCACCGAAGCCCATTGCGCGATCGACGACGGGTTCGAGGTCGACTGCGACTGGATGGTCGCCATCGCCTTGATCAGCTCGGCGGGACCGCCGGCATAGCCGATGCGCCAGCCCGTCATGCAATAGGCCTTCGACACGCCGTTTACGGTGAGCGTGCGCTCGTAGAGTTTCGGCTCGATCTGCGCCGGCGTCATGAAGGCGAAGTCGTCATAGACCAGGTGCTCATACATGTCGTCGGTCATGACCCAGACCTGCGGATGCTTCACCAGGACATCCGTGATCGCCTTCAGTTCGGTGCGGGTATAGGCCGCGCCCGTCGGATTCGACGGGGAGTTGAGGATGATCCACTTGGTCTTCGGCGTGATCGCCTGCTCCAGATCC
>JAFAUV010000331.1 GCA_019243075.1 Bradyrhizobium sp. | reverse complement strand
CACCGCGATGCCCTGCCGCACATGGTTCAGTGCGGTCTGCAGGATCTCGCGGTTGAAATGCATCGCCGCATGCGAGTCGTCGAGCAGTTTCAGTGCGGCCTTGGCCGAGACCGTTCGCTTGCGCAGCAGCAGCGACATCACCAGCCGCGAGGACGCCGCGCCGATCGAGGATGCAATCAGGCGCTCGGCATGTTGCAGCAATTCGAAGTCGGCCGGGGCCGCCGGCTCCAGCCTGGTGTGATGGCTCTCGGCAAAGGCCTCGAACGACAGCTTCGTGCGTTCGGCGCCGATATACTGGGCGACCGTGCTCTCGATGTCCTGCACCGTGACGGTGGTGCGCCAGCGGCGGAAGCTGGGCGCGATCGGCGCGAGCTCGCTCGGCACGAACAGGTCGCCCTGCACCCGTTCGATCGAGGAGGGCTGGCGCGCCAGCGACAGCAGCACATAGGCCAGGACATTGAGCGCGAGCGACCACAATACGCCGTGCAGCAGCGGCGGCAGGTCGGTACCGAACAGCGCCTGCGGCCGCAGCGCCTCGATGCCGAGCGGTCCGTGCTGGAGCAACAGGATGCCAGCCGTGTTGCTGTCGAGGAACGACGGCAGGAACAGGGTGTAGACCCACATGGCGACGCCGACCAGCATGCCGCCGATGGCGCCCCGCGCCGTGCCCCGCCGCCATAGCAGGGCGCCGAAGAAAGCGGGCGCCAGTTGCGCGATCGCTGCGAACGACAACAGTCCGATCGGCGCGAGCTGGGTATGGCCGAGCGCGCGATAATAGAAGTAGGCCATCACCATGATGGCGAAGATGGCAAAGCGCCGCGTCTTGAGCAGGAAATCGCCGAAGTCCTTGCCCTCGCGCGATCGCTGCGAACGCTGCAGCACCAGCGGCACGATGATGTCGTTCGACAGCATGACCGAGAGCGCGACGCATTCCACGATCACCATCGCGGTCGCCGCCGACAGGCCGCCGATGAAGACCATGACGGAAAGCAGCGGTGCGCCGCCCTCGATCGGCAGCGCGAGCACGAACATGTCGCTGTCGACCGCGCCGAACGGGAAGGTGATGAGGCCCGCGATCGCAATCGGGATCACGAAGATGTTGATGGCGACGAGATAGAGCGGGAACAACCACCTGGCGCGGGTGACGTCGCTGTCGGAAGTGTTTTCGACCACGCTGACGTGAAATTGGCGCGGCAGCAGCATGATCGCGCAGAACGACAGCACGACCATGCAGAGGAAATTGCCGATGGTCGGCGAATATTCGAGTGCGCGCACCGCCTCCGGCGTCTTCATGGCACGATGGATCATGTCCTGCGGATCGAACATCCAGAAGGTGACGAAGGCGCCGGCGGCAAGGAAGGCGACGAGCTTGACGATGGATTCGGCCGCCACCGCGAACATCAGGCCGTGCTGGTGCTCGGTGGCGTCGGCCTGGCGGGTGCCAAACAGCACGGCGAATACCGCCATTGCCAGCGTCACCATCAGCGCGATGTCGCCGATGATCGGAATGCTGGAAAAGGCCTGGTCCTCGCTCAGGATGGTTTCGAGCGAGGAGGCCATGGCCTTGAGCTGCAGTGCGATGTAGGGCACCGAGCCGACGATCGCGATCAGCGCCACGGTGGCGGCAACCGCCTGGCTCTTGCCGTAGCGCGCGCCGATGAAGTCGGCGATCGAGGTGATGTTCTGGCTTTTGGCGAGCTGGATCACGCGGCGGAGCAGCGGCGTGCAAAGCCCGATCATCACGATCGGGCCGACATAGATCGCAAGGAAGTCCACGCTGGTGCGGGTGGCAAAGCCGACCGAGCCGAAGAAGGTCCAGGAGGTGCAGTAGATCGCGAGCGACAGCGGATAGATGTAGGCACTGACGCGCCCGCGCTGCGTCGGCGACAACCGGTCGCCATAATACGCAACGAAGAACAACAGCCCGATATAGCTGAAGGCGGTTGCGATCACGCCCCAGTCGTGGAGCATCGCTGCTGAACTCCTCGTGCCGGCGCCCCTGGTTTCCTCGGGCGAAATCTAGCGCGTCGCGCCGGGGCAGGCGACAGCGATTTCCCTCTAAAATGAGGATTTGCGATTGTCGTTAAGGTGCGTCGCCGGTGGCCCGGGTGAGCGCAAGCGATAACCGGGATTTCACCGGCAACGGTCCCGCATGTCGCCTCGCTCACGCGGGCTACACGGACAAGGCTGGAAAGTTCCTTACTCCGCCGCCAGCGATTTCTGGCGCAGCGGCAGGCCGAGCCGATCCCAGACCTGCAGCAGGGCTTCGGCGAGGTGATCGATCAGGCCGTCGTCGTGATAGGGCGAGGGCGTGATGCGGAGCCGCTCGGTGCCCTTGGCGACCGTCGGATAGTTGATCGGCTGGATGTAGATGCCGTGCTCCTCGAGGAGCAGGTCGGAAGCCTGCTTGCAAAGCTCGGGGTCGCCGACAAACAGCGGCACGATATGGGTGTCGCTCGACATCACCGGCAGGCCCGCCGCCGACAGGATCGCTTTGGTACGGGCGGCGCGGTCCTGGTGGCGCTCGCGCTCCCAGTTCGAGGCCTTCAGGTGCCGGATCGCGGCGGCCGCCGCCGAGCAGATCGGTGGCGGCAGCGCGGTGGTGAAGATGAAGCCGGGCGCATAGGAGCGCACGGCGTCGATGATCTCGGCCCTCGCGGCGATATAGCCGCCGAGACAGCCAAAGGCCTTGGCCAGCGTGCCTTCGAGAATGTCGATGCGATGCATGACGCCGTCGCGCTCGGCGATGCCGCCGCCGCGCGGGCCGTACATGCCGACGGCATGGACTTCATCGACATAGGTCATCGCGCCGTATTTCTCGGCGAGATCGCAAATCCTCGAAAGCGGCGCCACGTCGCCGTCCATGGAGTAGAGGCTTTCGCAGACGATCAGCTTCGGCCGGTCCGGGCCGGCCGCGATCAACAATTTTTCCAGATGCGCGACATCGCTATGGCGGAAGATCTGGCGCTCGCCGCCCGCCTGTCGCACGCCCTCGATCATCGAATTGTGGTTGAGCGCATCCGACAAGATGAGGCAGTTCGGGATGAGCTTTGCGATGGTGGCGATGCCGGTCTGGTTGGAGACATAGCCCGACGTGAACAGCAGCGCAGCTTCCTTGCCGTGCAGATCGGCGAGCTCGGCTTCGAGCTGAACCAGCGGGTGATTGGTGCCGGCGATGTTGCGGGTGCCGCCGGCGCCGGTGCCGACCCGGGTCGCGGTCTCGACCATGGCGCCGACCACCTTGGGGTGCTGGCCCATGCCGAGGTAATCGTTGGAACACCAGATCACGACATTGCGCGCGCCCCTGGGCGAGTGCCACACCGCATGCGGGAAGCGGCCTGCGATCCGTTCGAGATCGGCGAAAACCCGGTAGCGCCGTTCGGCATGCAGCCGGCCGAGCGCGGCACTGAAAAACTGGTCGTAATCCATCGCTATAACCTGGGAACCCGGACCCGGAACTGTCGGGCCCTTTTAGAGCGTTTCCAGCCTGACTGTCGAGCCGGAATTGGCAGGCAAGCCTGGCCGCCCGCGAAGCGGCAGAATTGTTCGAAACGTTCGTCGTGGTGTTGATCCAGCTCAAAGAGGCGGGGCGGCCGTGCCTAAGTCGTCCTGAACCGCAGCACGCCGTCGGTCTCCTGGCCCGTCAGGCGGCCCTCGACCAGCATGTAATTGACATGGGCGATCAGCTCGCCCGCGGCAAAGCCCATCTGGTGGGGGTCCAGCACATGCTTGCGGAATACGA
>JAFAUV010000295.1 GCA_019243075.1 Bradyrhizobium sp. | reverse complement strand
CCTCGCGGCGAAAGCCTATGCGCGAACCGCGGCCTATGACGCCGCGATCTCGAACTGGTTCGCAAACGAGCTCGATACCGAGGCGCCGGATTTCCGCGCCTTCGGCGGAAGGCTGATCCAGGCGCTGCGCTATGGCGAGAACCCGCATCAGAAGGCGGCGTTCTATCGGCTGCTCGACAAGCGGCCGGGCGTCTCCACCTTCCGCCAGTTGCAGGGCAAGGCGCTGTCCTACAACAACATCAACGATACCGACGCGGCATTCGAATGCGTCGCCGAGTTCGATCCGGAGCGCACCGCGGCCTGCGTAATCGTCAAGCACGCCAATCCCTGTGGCGTCGCCGAAGCCGCCGACCTCGCCACCGCCTACCGCAAGGCGCTGGCCTGCGACTCGACCTCCGCCTATGGCGGCATCATCGCGCTCAATCGCACGCTGGATGCCGAGACCGCACGCGCCGTCGCCGGCATCTTCACCGAGGTGATCATTGCGCCGGACGCGACCGAGGAAGCGATCGCAATCATCGCCGGCCGCAAGAATCTGCGGCTGCTGCTCACCGGCGGTCTGCCCGATCCGCGCGCCATCGGCCTGACGGCCAAGACCGTCGCCGGCGGCCTTTTGGTGCAAAGCCGCGACAACGCCGTCGTCGACGACATGGTGCTGAAAGTCGTGACCCGACGGGCGCCGACGGAACGCGAGATGCGCGACCTGATCTTCGCCTTCCGCGTTGCCAAGCATGTGAAGTCGAACACCATCGTTTATGCCAGGGATCTCGCGACCGTCGGCATCGGCGCCGGCCAGATGAGCCGGGTCGATGCCGCGCGCATCGCCGCGCGCAAGGCGCAGGACGCGGCGGCGGAATTGAAGCTGGCCGAGCCGCTGACCAGGGGCTCGGCCGTGGCCTCCGACGCGTTCTTCCCCTTCGCCGACGGCATGCTGGCCTGCATCGAGGCCGGCGCCACCGCCGTGATCCAGCCGGGGGGCTCGATCCGCGACGACGAGGTGATCAAGGCCGCCGACGAGCACGACATCGCCATGGTGTTCACCGGCGTCAGGCATTTCCGGCACTGACAGTTGTTGCCGCCATTGCGAGCGACGCGGTCACCGCCGTCAAAAATCTCATTCGAGATCACGCCTTCCGCGTTTGCTAGGAGGCCGTGGCGGCATGTAACATTCCCGCAAGGTCGCAACCCGCGGGATTTGGATGATGTCGCTCATGATCGGCCAGCGCCTGCGATCGACGGCGCTGGCACTTGCCGTTGCCGTCGCCTTGCCCGGCGCTTTCGCGCGCGACGCCTACGCGCCGCCGGCAGCGGACAGCGTTCACGCGGTGACCGCCGAACATGGCCTCGTCGTCGCACAGGAGAAGATCGCCGCACGCATCGGCGCCGACATCTTGAGGCAAGGCGGCAATGCCGTCGACGCGGCGGTCGCGACCGGTTTTGCCATGGCGGTCACCTACCCTCGCGCCGGCAATCTTGGCGGCGGCGGCTTCCTGGTGATCCATCTCGCTCGTCCCCAGGAAGACATCGCGATCGACTATCGCGAGACCGCACCGGCCGCGGTGACCCGGGACAGCTTCCTCGGGCCCGACGGCAAGCCCGACAATGCCAAGTCGCGCGATTCCGCGCTCGGCATCGGCGTGCCCGGCACCGTCGCAGGGCTGGCGCTGGCGCTGGAGAAATACGGCTCCGGCAAATTCAACCTGGCGGAACTCCTGAAACCTTCCATCGCGCTGGCGCGCGACGGTTTTGTGCTCACCGACGACATGGCCGACACCCTGCCGCAATGGTATCGGCGGTTGGCGAAATGGCCGGCCTCGGCAAAGATCTTCTCGCGCGAGAACGGCACGCCGCTGCAGGAGGGCGACACGTTCGTCCAGCCGGACCTCGCGGCGACACTGGCCGCAATTGCCGCGCAAGGGCCGCCCGGCTTCTATCAAGGAGCGGTCGCCGAAAAGCTCGCGGGAGCCATCCGCGATGCCGGCGGCGTCATCACCACGGACGACCTGAAAGCCTACCAGCCCGTCATCCGCGCGCCCGTGCGCGGCATCTATCGCGGCTACGACATCGTCTCGATGCCGCTACCCTCCTCCGGCGGCACGGTGCTCCTGGAGACGCTCAACATCCTCGAGGGCTTTCGGCTCTCCGACCTCGAGCCGGGCTCGGCGGCGTCGCTGCATCTGCTGATCGAGGCGATGAAACGCGGCTACGCCGACCGCGCGCGCTATCTCGGCGATCCCGCTTTCGTCAATGCGCCGACCAATATCCTGCTCGGCAAGGACTATGCGTCAAAGCTGCGCGCGGAAATCGATCCCGAGCGCGCCACGCCGGCGGACAAGGTGACGCCGGCGCTGCCGGTGCGGGAAGGCGGCAACACCACGCACTATTCGGTCGTCGACAGCCAGGGCAACGCCGTCAGCAATACCTATACGCTCAACTTCTCCTACGGCGTGGGCCTCGTCGCCGAAGGCACCGGCGTGCTGCTCAACAACGAGCTCGACGATTTCACCGCCGCACCCGGCGCGTCGAACGCCTTCGGCCTGGTCGGCTACGAGGCCAACCTGCCCGGCCCCGGCAAGCGCCCGCTGTCCTCGATGTCGCCGACCATCGTGCTGAAGGACGGCAAGGTGGTGCTGGTGACGGGCTCGCCCGGCGGCAGCCGGATCATCTCGACGGTGCTGCAGGTGATCGTCAATGTGCTCGACTATCACATGGACATTGCCGCCGCCGTCGCCGTACCGCGGCTGCACCAGCAATGGATGCCGGACGAAGTGAAGGTCGAGCCCGGCTTTCCCGACGAGGTATTGGCCGGCTTGCGTGCGCGCGGCCACAACGTCACGGAATCGATCGGCTATACCTCCGCGAATTCGATCCTGGTGACCGCGCATGGCCTGCTCGGCGCGCCCGACCCGCGCACCCGCGGTGCCGAAGCTGCGGTGCAATAGGGTCAGCCGGCGTTACTTGATCTCCGCATCAAACCTGGTTTAACCCGACCGAGCGGCTGGCGGGCATCGGCCGGTCACATCGATTTCGAGGACACCAGCATGAGCACGGCCGAGCCATCACGGACCATCGAAACCGCCGCCATCGAAGATACCAGCCTGCTCGCCTTCTATCGCGACATGGACCCGGCCGAACGGCGCACGTTCTGGGCCTGTGCGTCGGGCTGGGCGCTCGACGGCATGGACTTCATGATCTATCCGCTGGTGATCGGCACCATCATCGCGCTGTGGAAGGTCGATGCCGGCTCCGCCGGTCTTGCCGGTACGGTCACGCTGTTGTCGTCGGCGGTCGGCGGCTGGCTCGGCGGCTACCTCGCCGACCGCATCGGCCGGGTGAAGACGCTGCAGTTCACCATTCTATGGTTCTCGTTGTTCTCACTGGTCTGCGCCCTCGCGCAGAATTTCGACCAGCTGCTGCTTGCGCGCGCGGTTCTCGGCCTCGGCTTCGGCGGCGAATGGGCCGCCGGCGCGGTGTTGATGGGCGAGGCAATCCGCCCGCAATTCCGCGGTCGCGCGGTCGGCTCGGTGCAGTCGGGCTGGGCCGTCGGCTGGGGCCTTGCGGTGCTGGCGCAGGCGGTGCTGTTTTCGCTGCTGGCGCCGGAACTGGCCTGGCGCTGGATGTTCGTGATCGGCGCGCTGCCGGCGCTGCTGGTGTTTTATCTGCGCCGCTATGTCACCGAACCCGAGATCGCGGCGGCGACGCAAGCCAAGCTCGCCGCAAGCGGCGATCGGCCGGCGCTGTGGGAGATCTTTTCGGGGCCGATCCTGAAGACCACCATTCTTGCCTCGCTGCTCGGGACGGGGTGCCAGGGCGGCTATTACGCCATCACCTTCTGGGTGCCGCAGTTCCTCACCAAGGAGCGGCACCTGTCGATCGTCGGCTCGACCGGCTATCTCGCGGCCCTGATCATTGGCTCCTTCCTCGGCTATCTCACCGGGGCGTGGCTGGCCGACCGCATCGGCCGGCGCAATCTGTTCCTGATCTTCTCGCTCGGCGCCATTGCCGTCGTGCTGCTCTATACCCAACTGCCGCTGACCAACGAGATGCTCTGGGTGCTGGGCTTCCCGCTCGGCTTCTTCGCCTCCGGCTATTTCTCCGGCGTGGGCGCGTTTCTTACCGAACTCTACCCGACGCGGCTGCGCGGCTCGGGCCAGGGCTTCTGCTACAATTTCGGCCGCGGCATCGGCGCGCTGTTTCCGTTCCTGGTCGGCTGGCTCTCGACCACGACCTCGCTTGCCAATGCGATCGCGATCTTCGCGGTCGCCGCCTATGCGGTGTTCTTCCTCGCCGCCTTCGCGCTGCCGGAAACCCGCGGCCGCGTGCTGCATGCGGATGGCTGAAGCTACGCGGCCGATGCACTCAGCGCTGCACGCCAATGCGCGAGCCGCTCCTTCAGAAGAGTGTCCCTGACATAGGGCAACTCTTCTTCTCTCAATCGTTCGAGTATCTCGAATGAGAACGCGGCCTCGCCATACGCCGACCAGGCTCGCTGCAGGTGGCGGTTGCTATGGCTGCCCATCCGCAGGGAGAACCAGACCCGGTTCTGGATCTTGTCGAGATTGAGCGCCTGCCCGACCCAGACCTCAGCGGTCGCGGGGCAGCGCAGGGCATAAATGCCGGCGACGCTCACGCGCTTCTTGTAGTCGGCGATGGCTAGTTTTCTCGCTTCGGCTTTCACAACGGCCCTCCATAACAGCTTCGTCATTATACCCGGGTGTTATTGACAAAGCAAATTAAACCCGGGTAAAAAGGAAGAACGCCTTGGAGGCACGAAGATGAAATCGGCCTATTTGGAGCCAACCTGGGAGGCCGGCCGCGCCCTGGCCCGGCGCGGTATCAGCAGCAGTCTCGTGATGCTCAACCTGCTGCGCTTTCGCGAGATCGCCGACTATTCCGCTCACCCGGAGCTGGCGCCGGCGGAGCCGATCACCGGCGCGGAGGCCTATGATCGCTACATCGCGCACACCTTGCCGCTGCTCAGGAAGAGCGGTGGCGACCTGCTATTCGCAGGTGAGGGCGGGCCGTTTCTGATCGGTCCCGAAGAAGAACAATGGGATCGCGCGCTGTTGATCCGTCAGAAGAACACCGGCGCGTTCATGGCCTTTGCCGTACAAGCAGCCTATCTCGCCGGCATCGGACATCGCACGGCGGCGCTGTCGGACTCGCGGCTGCTTCCGCTGGTGGAATTACCGCGATGACGGCGGAAGTCAGCGTCCCACCGTATACGGCCCGCCCTTTTCCAGCGCGCGGCTGTATGCGGGCCGCGCGTGGATGCGATCGAGAAACGCCATCGCCCTGGGATGGCCGTCCTGGAGCCCGCCGCGGGCGGCAGCGGCTTCCAGCGGAAAGCTCATCTGGATGTCGGCGGCGGTGAACTCGTTGCCGGCGAACCATTCGCTCTTGCCCAGCTCCTCTTCCCAATAGGCCATGTGCTGCTTGAGCTGCGGATTGACCAGCGTGGCCAACGCCTGGTTCGAGACCTTGCGCACCAGTGGCCGCAGCAATCCGGGCGCACGTTTGGGCATCAGCGTGAACAACAATTTCAGCAGCAGCGGCGGCATCGCAGAACCTTCGGCATAATGCAGCCAGTAAGTATAGCGCAGCCGCTCCGACGTATTCGGCGGCGGAATGAAACGGCCGTTGCCGTAAGTTGCAACGAGGTATTCGACGATCGCGCCCGACTCCGCGATGGTGTTGCCACCTTCGGTGATGACCGGCGATTTGCCGAGCGGGTGGATGGCGCGCAATTCCTTCGGCGCGCGCATATCCGCCTGACGCTGATAGCGCACGATCTCGTACGGCACGCCGAGCTCTTCGAGCAGCCACAGCACGCGCTGCGAGCGCGAGTTGTTGAGATGGTGAACCGTCAGCATGAATGTCCCCCTGCGTCGCGATGCCCGTTTCCGTAACAGGCATTTGGAACGTTAGCGACATGGTGGAGGCCCGCGGCTTATTTACCCGGGCATTATTGACGCAGCATTTATATCCGGGTATAAACTACCTGACCCAGGAGTAGCTTCATGACCGAGCATTTCACCGCCTTTGAAGGGCAGCGCCGGCTGGTTTCCGGGCCGATTGCCGAGGTCGCGCTGGCCATCAAGGGTACAACCCGCCCCACCGCCAGCCCGATCGCGATTTTCAGCGACGCTACCGGCCGGCCGATCGACCTCGATCTGCGCGGCAGCAACGCCGAGGTGCTGGCGCGGCTGTCCGCGCCATCGCCCGCAAGTGCCGGGGAAGCTGCGCCGAACGAGCCGCGCGGACGAGGCCGGCCGAAACTCGGCGTGGTCGCGCGCGAGGTGACGCTGTTGCCGCGGCATTGGGAGTGGCTGGCCGCCCAGCCCGGCGGCGCCTCCGTCGCACTGCGCAAGCTGGTCGAGGAAACCCGCAAGGCCAGCGGCGCCACCGATCGCCACCGCGCTGCGCGTGACGCCGCCTATCATTTCATGTCGGTCATGGCGGGAAACCTGGAAAATTTCGAGGAGGCCTCGCGAGCGCTGTTCGCCGACGATCGCCGCCGCTTCACCGGCCTGATCGCTCGCTGGCCCGCCGACATCCGCGACCACGTCGTGAAGCTCGCCTACAGCGATCATGCATAATTGATCGCTTGAAAGACGGTCGCCGGGCTGGTTGAATGATAACGATCATACAAACAACCGCCCGGGAGGCCGTCCGTGAGCACCAATCCACAATTCATGTTCGATTTCGGCAGCCCGAATGCGTTTTTGAGTCATGAGGCGATCCCGGCGATCGAACAACGCAGCGGCGTGAAGTTCGACTATGTGCCGATCCTGCTCGGCGGCATCTTCAAGGCCACCAACAACAAGTCGCCGGCCGAGACGCTGGCCGGCGTCAAGAACAAGCCGGAATTCATGAAGGTCGAGACCGAGCGCTTCATCAAGCGCTTCAAGGTCAAGCCTGCTGTCTGGAACCCGTTCTTCCCGGTCAACACGCTGAACCTGATGCGCGCGGCAATCGCCGCGCAATTCGAGGGCGTGTTCGAGCAATATGTCGATGCCGCGTTTCATCACATGTGGCGCGAGCCGAAGAAGATGGATGATCCGGAGGTCGCGGCCAAGGCGCTTACGTCATCCGGCCTTGACGCCGCCAGACTCCTGACGCGCGCACAGGAGCCGGAGGTAAAGGCCAGGCTGATCGAGAACACGCAAGCCGCGGTCGAGCGCGGCGCGTTCGGCTCGCCAACCTTTTTCGTCGGAAGCGAGATGTTCTTCGGCAAGGAGCAGTTGCGCGAGGTCGAGGAGATATTGGCAGGGAAATAGTCCCCGTCGTTGCGAGCGACGCGAACAATCCAGACTGCAGCCTGCGGAAATAGTCTTGATTGCTTCGTCGCTTGGCTCCCCGCAATGACCACGGCAGCGAGAGCGGAGAACACCAATGCAAAAACGCAACGCCACCGTCGCCGTGATCGGCGCCGGGGACTATATCGGGGCCGAGATCGTCAGGAAATTCGCCTCCGAAGGGTTCACCGTGTTCGCCGGGCGGCGCAATGGCGAGAAGCTCGAGCCGCTGGTGAAGGAGGTCGAAACTGCCGGCGGCACCATCTTCGGCCGCTCGCTGGATGCGCGCAAGGAGGAGGAGACCACCGCCTTCCTCAACGACGCCGACAGCCACGCGCCGCTGGAAATCTGCATCTTCAATGTCGGGGCCAATGTCAATTTCCCGATCCTGGAAACCACCGACCGGGTGTTTCGCAAGGTCTGGGAGATGGCGTGCTGGGCCGGCTTTGTCGCAGGCCGCGAGGCGGCGCGGCTGATGGTGCCGCGCGGGCAGGGCAACATCTTCTTCACGGGGGCTACCGCGAGCTTGCGCGGGGGCTCCGGCTTTGCCGCTTTCGCGAGCGCCAAATTCGGCTTGCGCGGGGTGGCGCAAGCGATGGCGCGCGAGCTCGGGCCCAAGAACATCCATGTCGCCCATCTCATCATCGATGCCGGTGTCGACACTGCCTGGGTGCGCGAGCGCCGCGCGCAGATCTGGGGCAAGGACGCACTGGAGAACCCCGATCTGTTGATGCCGCCGGCTTCCGTTGCCGGCGCCTATTGGCAGCTCTATCAGCAGCCGAAGAGCGCATGGACCTTCGAAATGGAAATCCGCCCGTTCGGCGAAAAATGGTAGAAGGCGAATGGCGGATAACAACAAAAGGAACTCAAGACTATGCGTGTTCTCGTGGTCGGCGCTGGCGCCATCGGCGGATATTTCGGCGGCAGGATGCTGCAGGCCGGGCGCGACGTCACCTTCCTGGTCCGCGCCAGGCGCGCCGGCGAGCTGGCCGGCGCAGGGCTTGTGATCAGGAGCCCCAATGGCGACGCCACCCTGAAGAATCCGCCGACCGTGCAGGCCGACACCATCAAGGACGCCTTCGACGTCGTGCTGTTGAGCTGCAAGGCCTACGATCTCGACGAGGCCATCCCATCCTTTGCGCCGGCGGTCGGGCCGCAGACTTCCATCATCCCGATGCTGAACGGCATGCTGCATCTCGACGCGCTGGACCAGAGGTTCGGCCGCGACCGCGTGCTCGGCGGGCTCTGCGCCATTGCGGTGACGCTGAACGAGCAGCGCGAAGTGGTGCAATTGCAGCCGATGCAGTCCTTGAATTTCGGCGAGCGGGACGGCGAGAAGTCGGATCGCGTCCGTGCCATCGCGCAAGTGTTCTCGGCGGTCGACGGCGCCGCGCCGAGCGAGAACGTGCTGCGGGACATGTGGGAGAAATGGGTGTTCCTGGCTTCCATCGCCGCTTCCACCAGCCTGATGCGTGCGCCCGTCGGCGCGATCGTCGCTGCGCCCGGCGGCAAGGATTTTCTGCTCGGCATTCTCGACGAATGCAGTGCGGTCGCCAAAGCCGCCGGCTACGAGCCGGGCGGCCCGTGCTTTGAGCGCGTCAAGGGCCTGTTGACCGCCGAGGGTTCGCCGATGACCGCGTCGATGTTTCGCGACATCAAGGCAGGCGGAAAGGTCGAGGCCGATCACGTGATCGGCGACATGATCGCACGCGCCAACGCGGCGAAAATCCCGGTTCCGAAACTGCGCACGGCCTACACGCATCTGAAGGCGTACGAGAAAATGCGGTCGAGCCAATAGCGGGTGGCGAACAGCCGGTGGCAAGCAGTGAAAATGCTATTGCGCTATTCGCCACTCCCTTCTGGCTGCTCGCCTCTGTCATAAATGCGCCAGATAGTGCGCGAGCGCTTCGATCTCTTCGTCGCTCAAGGGATAGGCGACATCGGCCATCGCCGCCTGGCCGCCGCCGACGCGTGCGCCGGATTTGTAATCGTGCAACGCCTTCACAAGATAGTCCTCGCGCTGGCCGGCGATGCGGGCAACTGCCTTGGTGCCGGCGAAATTGTCGCCGTGGCATGAGGCGCAGCGCCGCCCGGCCGCGGCCTGCTTGCCCTTGGCCGAGAGCTCCGGATTGTCGTCCGGCGTGCCTTTGAATGGCTGCATCGCGGCGAAGTAGGCGCCGAGATTGCGGATGTCCTCGTTGCCGAGATCCTCGACGATGGGCTGCATCTGCTCGTTCTTGCGCGAGCCGGCGCGGAAATAGACGAGCTGCCACTGGATGTATTGATCGAGCTGGCCGGCCAGCGAAGGGATGTTTTCCATCTGCGAAATGGCGTTGTCGCCATGGCAGCCCTTGCAGACTTCGGCCTTTTCCTTGACGTCGGCAGCGTGCCCAGGGCAACCAACAATGAACGCGGCGCCAAGTGCCAGCGCGACGGATAGGTTACGCATCTCGCCTCCTTCCGGCTCGTCATGCGCGCTCAGTTGACCCGCCTGCGGAGCCGAGACCCCGTCGGCGCGGCGAAGGCCCGCGCATCCATCAATGAAAACTCTTCCTGTTCGATGGATCGCCGGGCCAAGCCCGGCGACGGCGGCCAACACGACCCCCGCAGCTCAAAAGGTCGAGGCTGCGGCGCCGTGGCT
Source organism: Bradyrhizobium sp. (assembly GCA_019243075.1). Taxonomy (GTDB): domain Bacteria; phylum Pseudomonadota; class Alphaproteobacteria; order Rhizobiales; family Xanthobacteraceae; genus Bradyrhizobium. The sequence continues at coordinate 883 of JAFAUV010000295.1, read as the reverse complement.
ACCGCAGCCCCGATCTGATTCCGCTCCCGCTACTTGCCGTAACTGATGCGATAGATCGCGCCGGCCCAGTCGTCGGCGACGAGGATCGAGCCATCCTTGTCCAGAACGATGTCGTCGGGACGGCCGAGATAGCCCTGGTCGCCCTCGATCCAGCCGGAGGCGAAGATGTCCTGCTTCGCGTTCTTGCCGTCGGGTCCGACCGTGATGCGCACGATGCGGCCGCCCTGGTACTTGTGACGATTCCAGGAGCCGTGCTCGGCGATCAGGATCGAGTTCTTGTACTCGGCCGGGAATTGATTGCCGGTATAGAACTTCATGCCGAGCGGAGCCACATGCGCGCCGAGCTTGTAGACCGGCGGGGTGAACTCCGAGCACTTGTGACCCATTGCGAATTTCGCATCCGGCAGATCGCCCTGATGGCAATAGGGATAACCGAAATGCTCTCCCATATGGTCGATCATGTTGAGCTTGTCGGAGGGCAGGTCGTCGCTGATCCAGTCGCGGGCGTTTTCCGTGAACCAGTATTTGCCGGTGCGCGGATCGACGTCGCCGCCGACCGAGTTGCGGACGCCGAGCGCCCAGATTTCCGCGTTGCCGGTCTTGGGATCGACGCGGCGGATCTGCGAGACGCTGGTCGGGGGAATGCCGATGTTGAAGGGCGGTCCGAACGGAATGTAGAACCAGCCGTCCTTGTCGACCGCGATGTATTTCCAGCCATGCGCGGCATAGGACGGCATGTCGTCATACACCACCTTGCCCGAGCCGAGATTGTCGAGATTGGCTTCGGCATTCTCGTACTTGATCAGCTTGTCGACGGCGATGACGTAGAGCGAGCCGTCCTGGAAGGCGAGACCGGTGGGCATGTTGAGGCCCTTGAGAATGG
>JAFAUV010000007.1 GCA_019243075.1 Bradyrhizobium sp. | reverse complement strand
CGCGGATATCGGGCGTGGAAGGTACCTGCGCCGTGCTCGAACAGTCGAACGGCGACGTCATCGCGCTGCCGCCGATCGAAATCGTACCGGGTGAGGGCAACTTCGATTACACCGCAAAATATCTCTTGAAGTCGACCCAGGAGATTTGCCCGGGCCGCTTCTCGGCCGAGGTGACCGCCGCGATCAAGGACAACGCGTTGCGCGCCCACAAGGCGCTGTCCTGCTCCGGCTATTCGCGCACCGATTTCATCGTCTCCGCCGGCGGGCCGGTATATCTCGAAACCAACACCCTGCCGGGATTGACCGGGGCCTCGCTCTACCCCAAGGCGCTGAAGGCCCAGGGTATCGAGTTCGCCGACTTCCTGCGGGACCAGATCGTGCTCGCCGAGCGGCGGCTCCGGAAAAATTAAGGTTCCAGGTTAACGGCGCCAGGGCAGAAACCCCGCCAAAGGCGGTTCCAGGCCGCTAAAATCCTTAAAATTTCACAGCAAATACCTCACAGGACACATCAAAAAGCGTCCTGGAGGGACCTGTTTTACCCTTTGTTTACCAGGAAGACCGAAGGTTAACGCTGGCGGCGCATGTGGCGCTTGGCTGCCGGCGCGTGAGATGTCGCGGATGGTCCCGCGTCGACGATCGCACCCGAGGGAAAAGAGCTTCGCTTCGACTCCCTACCGGTACCCGAGAGCCATCTGGGCCACGAACCCCGCAGAATTTCCGGCGGGCGCCAGGCTTAACGAGTTCGCGCAAATGGATGGTGCAGGACGCCTCGCGGAAAAGCTGAGGCCTCAAGCCGACCTGAAGGCGGCCGCAATTGGTGCGGCCGCGCTGTTGCGCGAGTATTTGGGCCTGCCGCGCGCGCCCAAACGGGACATGCTCGACCGCGAGCCGCCGCCGCGGCTGGTCGCCTGGGTCGAGCGTCATGTGCCGCGCCGCGCCGGGATGGCTGCGACCGTGCTGCTTTTGCTCGCCAGCGCCGGCTTTGGCATCGTCAAAGGCGGCCATGTCGACGAGTTCACCACCGCGATCAGCGATACCCGCAATGCCATCGCCAATTCCCTCGGCTTCCGCATCACCACGGTCGCCATCAACGGCCGCAAGCAGTTGAGCCAGGACGAGGTGCTCGCGATCGGCGGCGTTAACGGCCGCTCCTCGCTGTTGTTCCTCGATGCCGCGGCCGTGCGCGACCGCCTGAAAGCCGATCCCTGGATTGCGGATGCCACCGTGATCAAGTTCTATCCCGGCGCGCTCGAGATCGACATCGTCGAGCGCTCGGCCTTTGCGCTGTGGCAAGAGGACGGCAAGCTTTCCGTGATCGCCGATGACGGCGCGGTGCTGGAGCCCTATCTGCAGCGCCGCTTCCTGTCGCTGCCGCTGGTGGTGGGCAAGGGCGCCGAAACCCATGCGCGCGACTTCCTCGCGCTGTTGTCGCGCTATCCGCAGGTGAGCAACGTCACCAAGGCCGCGATCTATGTCGGCGAGCGGCGCTGGAATCTGCGCACCAAGGACGGCCTGGACATCCGCCTGCCCGAGCACGACGTCGGCAACGCGCTCGCCACCCTGAGCAGGCTCGACCAGGAAGACCGTCTGTTCTCGCGCGACATCGTCGCCATCGACATGCGCCTCGCCGACCGGCTGACCGTGCAATTGTCCGACGATGCCGCCAAGGCGCGGGAAGACCAGTTCAAGAAGTCCGCCAAGAAAAAGACCGGTGAGGCCGCATGACCGGTCTTGATCGCACGCTCACGCCGAAGACGCGGCCGATGTCGGGCAAGCGCACCGCGCTGGTTGCTTCCCTCGATATCGGCACCAGCAAGATCGCCTGCATGATCGCGCGGCTGAAGCCGGTCCCGCCGAGCGATGCCCTGCGCGGCCGCACCCACGCGGTGGAGTTGATCGGCTACAGCCAGATCCAGTCGCGCGGGGTGAAGGCCGGTGCGGTGGTCGATCTCGCCGAGTGCGAGCAGGTGGTGCGCCAGGCCGTGGCGCTGGCCGAACGCATGGCCAAGGTCCGCGTGGAATCGGTGCTGCTGTCGGTCTCCGGCGGCCGGCTGCAGGGCCAGTTGATCGAGGCTGCCGCCAACATCCGTGGAAATACGGTGACGCCGGCCGATATCGGCCGCGTCACCTCGACCGGAATGCATCATGCCACCGGCAGCGGCCGTACCGTGCTGCACGCGCTGCCGGTCGGCTACGCGCTCGATGGCGTCAAGGGCATCCGCGACCCCCGCGGCATGGTGGCCCGACAGTTCGGCGTCGACATGAACGTCGTCACCGCGGACGCCATGGTGGCCCGCAACCTGATGCTGGTGGTGGAACGCTGTCATCTCAATGTCGAGGCGATGGCGGCGAGCCCCTATGTGGCCGGCCTGTCCGTGCTCACCGACGACGAGGCCGATCTCGGCGCCGCCGTGGTCGAGATGGGGGCCGGAACCACCACCATCGCCATCTATTCCGGCGGCCGCTTCGTCCACGCCTCCGGCTTCGCGGTCGGCGGCCAGCACGTCACCATGGATCTTGCGCGCGGACTCTCCGCATGCATTGCAGATGCCGAGCGAATCAAGACGTTATATGGCACCGTCCTGACCGGCGGGTCCGACGCGAGAGAGTTGATGTCCGTGCCAGCGGCGGGCGACAACGACAGGGATGTTCCACAAATCGTGTCACGCGCCACGATCGCGAACATCATCAAGCATCGCGTCGAGGAGATTTTTGAAATGATCCGCGACCGGCTCAAGGATTCCCCCTTCGCGGCGGAGCCGAAGGCACGGATCGTGCTGAGCGGCGGGGCCTCGCAGCTCACCGGCATCCCCGAACTCGCCAGCCAGATTCTCGGCCGGCCCGTGCGCATCGGCCGCCCCCTCGGTTTCGGCCGGCTGCCCCACGAGGCGAAGACCGCCTCCTTCGCAGCGCCCACCGGCCTATTGGTCTACCCGCAATACGCACACCTGGAACACGTCGAACCGCGGCATACGCGGCAGCTCAGGACAGGGACGGACGGCTATTTCGGAAAGGTCGGACGATGGCTTCGCGAGGGCTTCTGATGATCGCTTTCCGCAACATGCGAATTTCACCAACACCCGCGGCCGAGGGCCGGGGCGAACCCACGCGCGCGTGACGAGAGGCAACCATGGCACTCAACATTACCCCTCCTGACATTCATGAATTGAAGCCTCGGATCACCGTGTTCGGCGTCGGCGGCGCCGGCGGCAACGCCGTCAACAACATGATCACCGCAGGATTGCAGGGCGTCGATTTCGTCGTCGCCAATACCGACGCCCAGGCGCTGACCATGTCGAAGGCGCAGCGCATCATCCAGATGGGCACGCAGGTGACCCAGGGCCTCGGCGCCGGCTCGCAGCCGGACGTCGGCGCCGCCGCCGCGCAGGAAGTGCTGGATGAAATCCGCGACCATCTCACCGGCGCCAAAATGGTATTCGTTACCGCCGGCATGGGCGGCGGCACCGGCACGGGCGCTGCTCCCGTCATCGCCAAGAGCGCGCGCGAGATGGGCATCCTCACCGTCGGCGTGGTGACCAAACCCTTCCATTTCGAGGGCCAGCGCCGCATGCGCACCGCCGAGGCCGGCATTGCCGAGCTGCACAAGGTGGTCGACACGCTGCTGATCATCCCGAACCAGAACCTGTTCCGGGTCGCCAACGAAAAGACCACCTTCGCCGATGCCTTCGCGATGGCCGACCAGGTGCTTTATTCGGGCGTCGCCTGCATCACCGACCTGATGGTCAAGGAAGGCCTGATCAATCTCGACTTCGCCGACGTGAGGGCGGTGATGAGGGAAATGGGCAAGGCGATGATGGGCACCGGCGAAGCCTCCGGCGACAAGCGCGCGCTAACCGCCGCGGAAGCCGCGATCGCCAACCCGCTGATCGACGACTCGTCGATGAAGGGCGCCCGTGGCCTCCTGATCTCGATCACCGGCGGCAAGGACCTCACGTTGTTCGAGGTCGACGAAGCCGCCACCCGTATCCGTGAGGAAGTCGACCAGGACGCCAACATCATCGTCGGCGCCACCTTCGACGAGAACCTCGATGGCATCATCCGCGTCTCGGTGGTCGCGACCGGAATCGAGCAGGCTGCCATCATGCGCAACTCGGCTCCTGCTGCGGCTCCCGCGGCCCAGCCGGTCGCGCCCGCGGGCGCGCCTGAAAACCGTCTCGCCGACCTCACCGCGCGGCTCCGTGCCGACAATGCGCGGCTGGCCGAACGCGCCGCCAAGCTCGAGGCCCAGGGCCCGGCCCCGGCTCCCGCGCCCGCCGCTCCGCCCCGCAATGCCAATGTCGAGCGCGCCGCATTGGCGGCGATCGCCGCAGCCGTGGCTCCGGAAACCACGGCCACCGCTGCGGTGCAGCCGGCCTCCTATGGCGACGTGACGGTACGCCCGATCGCGCAGAAGCCCTCGCTGTTCCCCGACCACCACGAAGCCTCCCGCACCGAGCCCGCCGACGAGGCGATGGCGCCGGAAACCTTCATTCCGCAGCCGGCAGAACGTCCGGCGGTCCGGTCGCCGCGGATGCCGAAATTTGAGGATCTGCCGATGCCGGCCCAAGCCGAGATCCGCCAGGCGAGGGGTGATTCGGAGGAGGAGCATCCGCAAAAGAATCGGCTGTCGCTGCTGCAGCGCCTCGCCAATGTCGGTCTCGGCCGCCGGGACGAAGAAACCGAGCCGCCGATTGCGGCCCGTGCCACCGGTCCGGCCATGCCGGCAATGCCGCCGCTGCCCGACCGCAAGCCCACCAAGCGGAGCGTCCAGGAACAGATCGCAGCCCACGAGCCGGTATCTGAGTACGCGCGTCGCCCGGCCCCGCAGGGTCTGGATAGCCATGGCCGTCCGGCACCTGTGGCGCCGGCGCCACAGGGCGACGATCATCTTGATATCCCCGCCTTTCTGCGGCGTCAGGCAAACTGAGGATTGTTACAATTCGACGATGAAAAGGCCCCGGCGGACGAGCGTCGGGGCCTTCGCTTTTGGCTTCCGAAAAAATCCTGCGCGACCGCGGCAAGTAGCTGTTTTTAAATCATAATTATGGATGCCGTGAGAGGATGGGCGCAGTCGAATTGCTTAATTCGCGGTGCCGAATTTGGTTAACCTTTGACCCGAATGCGGCACGGATGGGGTAACAATCGGTAAAGAAGCGTGAGTTGGCGCTGTTTGAGGCAAAGTTTATGGTTGCCGCGACTTGGGGATACCTGAAGAGCAGATTCGGTGGCGGCTCTCGCGGAGCAGCAAAGCCGCAATGTGCTTTGGGTAGGTCGTAGTGGGCAGCCTTCGATGAAATTCAGCCGGCAAACAACGCTTCGCTCGCAGGCCACCGTGTCTGGCGTCGGCGTCCATTCCGGTCTTCCCGTCAATCTCACCATCGGGCCTGCATCCGTGGATGCGGGTCTTATTTTTGTCCGCAGCGGCCTTCCGAGCGGTGAGCGCGAGGTTCAGGCCGCGCCCGGCGCCGTCATTGCCACCGAATTTGCGACCGTGCTCGGCGACCATAACGGCCCGCTAGTTTCCACCGTGGAACATGTGCTGGCGGCGCTGCGCGGCATGGGCGTCGATAACGCCACCATCGAGCTCGATGGCCCCGAAGCGCCGATCATGGACGGCAGCGCGGCGGCCTTTGTCACGGCCATCGATCAGGCCGGGATTGTCAGCCAGTCGGCCCCGCGCCGCTTTATCCAGGTGATGAAGCCGGTGCAGGTCGCGATCGGCGATTCCTTTGGCGAGCTGCGCCCCTATGCGGCGGGCTTCCGCGTCGAGGTCGAGATCGACTTCGCCAATCAGGTGATTGGTCGACAGACCTACGCGCTGGAACTGAGCCCGGAAGGGTTCCGCCGCGACATCGCCCGCGCCCGCACATTCGGCTTCATGAGCGACACTGCGCGGCTCTGGAGCGCGGGCTTTGCGCTTGGCGCGTCGTTCGAGAACTCGGTCGTGTTCGACGAGGAGCGGCTGCTCAATCCCGAGGGACTGCGCTTCGCCGACGAATGCGCCCGCCATAAGGTGCTGGATGCGCTCGGCGATCTCGCGCTGGCCGGCCTGCCTTTGCTCGGCGCCTATCGCTCGCTTCGCGGTGGCCACAAGCTCAATCATGCCGTGCTGACGGCGTTGATGGCCGACCGCGCCGCGTGGCGGGTGGTCGAGGGTGAGACCGTGCGTCGTCCCCGCCGCCCGGCCGAGATCGGCCGCGGTATCGTGGGTGGTCGGATTGCCGCGGCCTTCGGCCCGGACGTATCCTGATGGTCTCTTCGGGCCGTTTCGGCGCGATTTGGAGCCTTATTCGCCTCTCCTGACCATGATCCTCCGACAGGTCCCGGCATCGCCTTAATCCGGGCGAAATGGCTGCCTATGCGGTTGGTTAGCGGGGTATTTTCGGTTACACAGGCCGTGGTTGCACGCGGACGCCATGGCGACGGCCACTCTGCGCCCCCGGCGGGTTCATGGCGCACGGGCGGCTACCGCAACACATCGCATTGAGAGGCGTCGGGTCCAGGCTCATGTCGGTAAAGCGTGTCACGCGCGAATTACGCTCCATTTCGGCTGCGACCGGGCGGCTGCGCTTTGCCGCGTCGCTGGTCGTGCTGACGCTGCCGTTGAGCGGCTGCGGCACCGGCGCGCTCTGGGACAAGTTCCTGGCGAAGGACGACACCTTCGTCGATGAGCCGGCGGACAAGCTCTATAACGAGGGCTTGTACCTGATGAACGAGAAGAAGGATAACAAGGCGGCCCAGAAGAAGTTCGAGGAAGTCGACCGCCAGCATCCTTATTCGGAATGGGCGCGCAAATCGCTGTTGATGTCGGCTTACGCCTCCTATCAGTCGGGCGATTACGACGGCTGCATCGGCGCGGCCACCCGCTACGTCACGCTGCATCCCGGCAGCCCGGACGCGGCCTATGCGCAATACCTGATTGCCGCCTCGCACTACGACCAGATCCCGGACATCTCGCGCGACCAAGGCCGCACCGAGAAGGCGATGTCGGCGCTGGAAGAGGTGATTCGCAAATATCCGACCTCGGAATATGCCGTCAGTGCCAAGGCCAAGCTCGAGGGCGCACGCGACCAGCTCGCCGGCAAGGAAATGGCGGTCGGCCGCTATTACATGGACAAGCACGACTATACCGCCGCCATCAACCGCTTCAAGACGGTGGTGACGCAGTACCAGACCACGCGCCATGTCGAGGAGGCGCTGGAACGCCTGACCGAAGCCTATATGGCGATCGGCATCGTCGGCGAGGCGCAGACCGCCGCCGCTGTGCTCGGGCACAATTTTCCCGACAGTCGCTGGTACAAGGACGCCTATAATCTTGTAAAATCCGGCGGTCTCGAACCGAGCGAGAATCAGGGGTCCTGGATCAGCCGGGCCTTCAAGAAAGTGTGGGACTCGGCTAGGAATTAGCTTTCCATGCTGGCGCGTCTGTCGATCCGCGACATCGTCCTGATCGAACGCCTCGATATCGAATTTTCCCGCGGGCTGGCGGTGCTGACCGGAGAGACCGGCGCCGGCAAGTCCATTTTGCTCGATGCCTTTGCGCTGGCGCTCGGCGGCCGCGGCGATGCCGGTCTCGTCCGCCACGGCGCCGAGCAGGGCCAGGTCACGGCCGTGTTCGATGTGCCGAAAGGCCATCCGGCGACCGCTATCCTTGCCGACAACGGGCTCGATGATGCGAGTGCTGCCGGTTCCTGCGAGCTGATTCTCCGCCGCGTGCAGCTCGCCGACGGCCGCACCCGCGCCTTCATCAACGATCAGGCGATCTCGGTGCAGACGCTGAAAGCCGTCGGCTCGCTGCTGGTCGAAATCCACGGCCAGCATGACGAGCGCGCGCTGGTCGATGCCGCCACCCATCGCCGCCTGCTCGATGCCTTTGCCGGGCTGGAGAAGGATGTCACGGCGCTCGAGAAACTCTGGGAGGCGCGCCGCATCGCCAATGCCGCACTCGACGAACACCGCGCCGCCATGGAGCGCGCCGCGCGCGAGGCCGATTATCTGCGCCATGCCAGCGATGAATTGAAGACGCTGGCGCCGCAGGACGGCGAGGAGACGACGCTCGCCAACCGCCGCACCGTGATGATGCAGGGCGAGAAGATCGCCTCCGACCTGCGCGAGGCGCAGGAAGCCGTCAGCGGCGATCATTCGCCGGTTGCGGCACTCTCGGCAGCGGTGCGCCGGCTGGAGCGTCGCGGCGCCAGCTCGCCAGCTTTGGTCGAGCCCGCGGTAAAGGCGATCGACGTCGCGATCAACGCGCTGGAGGAGGCTGACCAGCACCTGACCGCCGCGCTGCGGGCGGCGGATTTCGATCCGCTGGAGCTGGAGCGCATCGAGGAGCGGCTGTTTGCGCTGCGCGCAGCCTCGCGCAAATACAACACGCCGGTCGACGGGCTCGCCGCGCTGGCCGCGAAATACGCATCCGAGGTCGCGCTGATCGATGCCGGGGCCGAGCGGTTGAAGAAGCTCGCTGCCGCCGCCGCGCAGGCCGACCAGCGCTATGGCATTGCTGCGAAAAAGCTGTCGATCGCGCGCGAACAAGCCGCGCAAAAACTCGACAAGGCCGTCAACGCCGAGCTCGCGCCGCTGAAGCTGGACCGCGCGGCGTTCACGACGCAGCTCGAAAGCGATCCGGCCTCGCCGGGTGCGCAGGGCTTCGACCGCATCGAGTTCTGGGTACAGACCAATCCGGGTACCCGGCCGGGTCCGCTGATGAAGGTCGCTTCGGGCGGCGAGCTGTCGCGCTTCCTTTTGGCGCTGAAAGTGGTGCTGGCCGATCGCGGCTCGGCGCCGACGCTGGTGTTCGACGAGATCGATACCGGCGTCGGCGGCGCGGTTGCGGATGCCATCGGCTTCCGGCTTTCTCGGCTCGCCTCCAAGGTGCAGGTGATGGCGGTGACGCACGCGCCGCAGGTCGCTGCCCGCGCAAGCCAGCATTTGCTGATATCCAAGGATGCGCTCGACAGGGGCAAGCGCGTCGCCACCCGCGTCAACGCACTCGCCGCCGACCACCGTCGCGAGGAAATCGCGCGGATGCTGGCGGGAGCGGAGATCACCGCCGAGGCGCGGGCGGCGGCGGAACGGCTGCTGAAGGCCGCGACGGCGTAAATTGTCCGCCATGGCCAAAGCAGCAAAAAAGAAACCGCTTCCCGATGTCGCCGACCTCAACAAGGCGCAGGCCAAGGTCGAGCACAGGCGGCTGGCGCTGGAACTCGAGGCACACGACAAACGCTATTACCAGGACGATGCGCCGAGCATCGCCGACGCCGAATACGACGCGCTGCGCCAGCGCTTCAACGCCATCGAGAAGCGTTTTCCCGATCTCGTCACCTCGGACTCGCCTTCGCAGAAGGTCGGCTCGGCGCCGTCGGGCCGCTTCAGGAAGGTCCGCCACGCGTTGCCGATGCTCTCGCTCGACAATGCCCTGGCCGAGCAGGACGTGATCGATTTCGCGGGGCGCATCGAACGCTTCCTGAAACTGCCCGACAACAACATCGATTTCTCCGCCGAACCGAAGATCGACGGGCTGTCGATGTCGCTGCGCTATGAGGGCGGCGAGCTCGTCACGGCCGCGACACGCGGCGACGGCGCGGAAGGCGAGGACGTCACCGCCAATATCCGCACCCTGGAAGACGTCCCGCAAAAGCTGAAAGGCCGCAAAATTCCCGATATCTGCGAGGTGCGCGGAGAGGTCTACATGACCAAGAAAGCCTTTCTGGCGCTGAACGAACGGCAAAAGGCGGCCGGTGACACCGTCTTCGCCAATCCGCGCAATTCCGCGGCCGGCTCGCTGCGGCAGAAGGATCCGTCCATCACCGCCTCGCGGCCGCTCGGCTTCTTCGCCTATGCCTGGGGCGAGATGAGCGCGCTGCCCGAACAGACCCAGACCGGCATGATCCACTGGTTCGAGCGCTGCGGCTTCAAGACCAATCCGCTGACCAAGCTCTGTCACTCGGTCGAAGAACTGCTCGCGTTCCATCGCAGAATCGAGGAGCAGCGCGCCGAGCTCGACTACGACATCGACGGCGTCGTCTACAAGGTCGATCGCATCGGCTGGCAGGAGCGGCTCGGCTTCGTCTCGCGCACGCCGCGCTGGGCGATCGCACACAAATTCCCGGCCGAGCGCGCCATGACCGTGCTGCGCGACATCGAGATCCAGGTCGGCCGCACCGGCTCGTTCACGCCGGTCGGCAAGCTCGAGCCGGTCGGCGTCGGCGGCGTGATCGTGCAGAACGTCACGCTGCACAACGAGGACTACATCAAGGGCGTCGGCAACAAGGACGAGGTGCTGCGCGAGGGGCGCGATATCCGGATCGGCGACACCGTGGTGATACAGCGGGCCGGCGACGTGATTCCGCAGGTGGTCGATGTGATGATCGACAAGCGGCCGAAGGGCGCGAGGGAATTTCACTTCCCGAAGAAGTGCCCGTGTCCGCTGCACACCGACGTGGTGCGCGAGGAGACCGCGACCGGCGAGGAGGGCTCGCGCGCCCGCTGCTCGGGCGAGTTCGCCTGTCCCTATCAGAAGATCGAGCACCTGAAACTGTTCGTGTCGCGCCGCGCCTTCGACATCGACGGCCTCGGCGAAAAGCAGCTGCAATATTTCTTCGACGAGGGCTGGGTGCAGGAGCCCGCCGACATCTTCACGCTGGCCAAGCGCAACAACAGGCTCAAGCTGGAGGAGATCGAAGGCTACGGCGAGACCTCGGTGCGCAATCTCTTTGCCGCGATCGAGAGCCGCCGGAGAATTTCATTGGAGCGGTTCATCTATGCGCTCGGCATGCGCCATGTCGGCGAGACCACGGCGCTGGCGCTGGCGCGGGGCTATGGCTCATGGCAGGCCTTCCATGAAGCCGGGCTGAAGGTTGCCAAGGGCGACGAGGAGGCGATCGCCGACATGGATGCCCTCGACCAGATCGGCGACACCGTGATCAAGGCGGTCGCAGCCTATTTCGGCGAAAGCCACAACCGCGGCGTCGTCGAGCGCTTGGTCAAGGAGTTGGAGGAGATCCTCGATGCTGAAAGGCCCAAGAGCAGTTCGGCCATCGCCGGCAAGACCGTGGTGTTCACGGGCTCGCTGGAGAAGATGACCCGCGACGAGGCCAAGGCCATGGCCGAACGGCTGGGTGCCAAGGCGGCCGGCTCGGTATCGAAGAAGACCGACTACGTCGTCGCCGGCCCCGGCGCCGGCTCGAAGCTCGCCGAAGCGCAGAAGCACGGCGTCACCGTGCTGACGGAAGACGAGTGGCTGAAGCTGGTGGCGGGCTGAATTGCTCGTCATGGCCGGGCTTGCCGAGGCCGAGCCGTGCCTCGCAGGTCCCGCTCTCTTACCCGCAGGCGCGTTGGCGGTTGGTCACAGCGGCGCCGTCGCAAGGTCCAGCCAGAGCTTGTCGCTCTCCTCGAGCTGCCCCCGCACGAGATTCCGCACCTCGGCATGATAGGCGTTGAGCCAGTCACGCTCCGCCGCGCTCAGCATTTTCACCTCGACGATACGGCGGTCGATCGGCGCGAAGGTCAGCGTCTCGAAGGCGTTCATGGGCTTTTCCGCGCCGGCGACGTCGGCCGCGGTCACCAGCTCCAGGTTCTCGATGCGGATGCCGAAGCCGTCGGTCTTGTAGTATCCGGGCTCGTTGGACAGGATCATGCCGCGTTTCAGCGGCGTGGTGCCGAGCTTGGAAATGCGCGCGGGTCCCTCATGCACGGAGAGATAGCTGCCGACGCCGTGTCCGGTGCCGTGCTCGAAATCGAGGCCGGCCTGCCACAGGAATTGCCGCGCCAGCGTGTCGAGCTGCGCCCCGGAGGTGCCGTCGGGAAACACCGCGCGCGCGATCGCGATATGGCCGCGCAGCACGCGGGTGAAGCGGTCGCGCATCTCCGCCGTGGGCTCGCCGACCGCGACGGTGCGGGTCACGTCGGTGGTGCCGTCCTCATATTGCGCGCCGGAATCGATCAGCAGCAGGTCGCCGGACGCAATCCGCCGGTTGCTTTTGCGGGTGACGCGGTAATGCACGATGGCGCCGTTCGGCCCGGTGCCGGCGATGGTCGGGAAGGAGACATCCTTCAGCGCGCCGGTGTCGCGGCGGAAGCTCTCCAGCGCCTCCACCGCGTCGATCTCGGTGAGCGCGCCGCTCGGCGCCTCGCGGTCGATCCAGGCGAGGAAACGCGCCAGCGCCACCGCGTCGCGCCGATGCGCCGCGCGCGTCCCTGATATCTCGGTCTCGTTCTTCACCGCTTTCAGGAGCGTAACGGGATCGCTGCCGCGCAGTGCCTTGCCGCCGGCCGAATTGATCAGACGGCTCAGCGCGTCGGCGGCTGTGGCGCTGTCGAGCGCGATCGTGCTGCCCGATTTTGCGAGCGTTTCAAGCTGCGGCGCCATCGCATCGGGCTCGCGGACCTCGGCGGACTGTTCGAGATGGTCGCGGCTCAAGTTGGAAAGCTTGCGGTGATCGATGAATACCGTCGGCCGCCCCTGTTTCGGCACTAGCGCGTAGGACAAAGGTAGCGGCGTATGCGCCACATCGGCCCCGCGGATGTTGAAGGTCCAGGCCACGGCATGGCTGTCGGAGAGCACCAGCGCATCGGCGCCGAGCTTTTCCACCTCCTGGCGGACCCGCTTGAGCTTCTCGGCTTCCGCCTCGCCCGAATAGCGTTTGTCGTGCACGGAAACCGGCGCCAGCGGCGGCGGCGGGCGCTCGCTCCAGATCGTATCGACGGGGTTGCTCTCGACCGCGACCAGTTCTGCGCCGGCCTTGGTGCAGGCGGTCGCCAGCCGCTCCGCCGCGGCCGCGGTATGCAGCCAGGGATCGAAGCCGAGGCGCTCGCCAGCCTTGAGATGCTGGCTGATCCAGCTTTCCGGCGGCGGCTCGACCAGGGGCTCCACGGCAAAGGCCTTGCCGTCGACTTGCTTGGCCGCCTGCAGCGTATAGCGGCCGTCGACGAACAGCGCGGCCTCCCGCATCAGCACCACGGCGAGACCCGCCGATCCCGTGAAACCGGTCGACCAGGCCAGCCGCTCCTCGGAAGGGGCGACATATTCGTTCTGCTGCTGGTCGGCGCGCGGTATGACGAAACCGGTGAGATTCCGCCGCGCCAGCTCTTCGCGCAGCGCCGACAGCCGCGCGCTCAGCGCCACGCCGCTTTCGGGCTCATCGAACGTCTGGAAACGGGCTTCGAACATGCCTGCCTAGTTTAGGATTACCGACCGCGGCCCGCAACGTGGCGGAATCGATGAAAATCGGCATCGCCGCAAGAATCCGCTTGCAATCATGTGGACGGAACGATTTGCTGTCACACAGCGTACATCCAGCGAGATGACGCCGGGGAAATTCCAGGAGTGTGTTCGACTCAACGGCGAGGGGATACACCATGCCTGCCTTTACGTTCGAGAAGCTGTCGCCCCCGGCACCTCGTATTGCCAATGCGCCGGCTGCCGACAAGAAACAGCGCGGCGTGATCTCCTCCATGCTGAACCGCCTGGCCGAGGCGCGCGGCAAGCGCCGCCTGCGCAAGGAGCGCGCCGTCCCCGCACGCAAGACGCCCAAAGGCTGACGACGAGGCCTAATCGCGCTCCAGATCGGATGCCTTGATCACGGCCGCGCCCACGAGCTGGCCGCCATCGAACTCCCGCACGATCCGCTCATCCGCGCCGACCAAGCCGAGATCGAACTCGCGGTCCGTCGCAACCAGGATCATCCGGCTCCCGATAATCACCAGCATGGTAACGTCATGCGCCTCGCCGGCAGCCGCCAGCGCGCGAATCTCGCGTTGAAACGGCTCCTTGCGCCAGGCATCGGGGGCAGTGGAGTCGCACCTGACCTCGATGCCGTCTGCAGAGGTGGTCAGCACCAGCTTTGACTTGTTCGGCTTCCAGTGCGGCCCGAAGCGCTCGTCGATCAGCCAGAGGCAATTGAATTGCCTGCATTCGACCGGCCTATCGTGATAGATTTGGCAGCCATGGCCCGGCTTGCAATGCCGGCACCATTGGGCCGCCGGCTTGGCGAGTTGCTCGATCGCCATGACCTTGCAGCAGAGCGTGCAGTCGCCGCAGGCGCGCCCGGTCATCGGCTGGCACGCAGCAGCAGGCTGCTCCAGCCCTCGATTTTCAGATGCCGCAGCGGCACCAAGCCGCGTGCGCGATACGCGGCGATGACCGCAGCAGCCTGATGGTTTAACAGCCCCGACAGGATGACGTTGGCCGCGGGCGCCAAATGTCGCGTCAGCGGCCCTGCCAGCTGCCGCAACGGGTTGGCCAGGATATTCGCCAGCACCAGGTCGAACGGTCCGTGTTCGGCAAAATCCGGCGCGGCAAAGCCGGTGGCACGGATCACCTGCACGCGGTTACCGATCCCATTGAACCGCGCATTCTCGCGCGCGACTTTCACCGAGGGCGCGTCGATATCGCTGGCAAAGATCGGACGATGCAGCGCCTTGGCGGCGGCAATCGCGAGCACGCCGGTGCCGGTACCGAGATCGAGCACGCAAGCCGGCCGGCGCGCCTTCAGGACATGATCGAGCAGCAGCAGACACCCCCGGGTGGTGCCGTGATGGCCGGTGCCGAAGGCCAGCGCCGCCTCGATCTCGATGCCAAGCTTGTTTTGCGGGATCCGCGCGCGGTCATGCGCGCCATGGACCACGAAGCGTCCGGCCGGCACCGGCGCCAGGTCTTCCAGGCTCGCCTTGACCCAGTCCCTGGCCTCGATGGTATCGAAGGTGATGCTTTTCGCGGTCTCCTCGCCCGCCGCATCGCCAACAAGCTGGCGGATCAGCGCCTGGTCCGGCGCTTCGGCGAAATGCACGGTCACGTCCCAGCCCCCGTCCGGCCGCTCGAAGGCGGCCACCGCCGCCTCGCCCTCGAAAAAGATCTCGGTCAGCACGTCGACGAGGCGTTTGGCAGCGTGCTCCTCGCCGATCGCAAGACTGGCGCGGTGGGTGGCAGGGGTGAGGGTTGAGTTATTCACAGGCGCTCAGCGACTTATGAGGCGGAACTTTCGGGGGCGGCCAGCCGGACATACCCTGATTTTCCACCGCCATCAGCCCCATTTCCCACAATCGACGTTCCGTTTTTCCCCCGCCGTCCTCAACAGCTTTTCCACCGCCTCTGGACATCCGATCAACAGCTTTCGGGCACGCCCTCGCACCCGCTTTTCACAAGCCGTCCACAGGCCTATCCACGGCTTGTGAACAGGGCGCTGTGATCTGCCAGGATCACCTTGGCGGCGTTGTGGCCGGGGGCGCCGGTGACGCCGCCGCCGGGATGGGCCCCGGCACCGCAATGATAGAGGCCCTTCAGCGGCCCGCGGTAATCGGCATGTCCCAGCATCGGCCGGGCCGAGAAGAGCTGGTTCAGGCTCAGCGCGCCGTGAAAGATATCACCGCCCAAGAGGCCGAATTGCCGTTCGAGGTCGAGCGGGGAGAGGATTTGCCGGCCGACCACGCTCGCCGCGAAGCCCGGCGCGTAGCTGTCCACCGTCGCGACCATGAGATCGGCGACTTCCTCGCGGTGATCGTCCCAGGATTGACCGCCGGGCAACTCGGGCGCGACGTGCTGGCAGAACAGGCTCGCGACATGCGCCCCGTCGGGCGCCAGTGTATCGTCCAGCGTCGAGGGGATCAGCACCTCGACCACGGGTGCGCGGCTCCAGCCTCCCTCGCGCGCATCCTGCCAGGCGCGGTCCATGTAGGTAAGGCTCGGCGCGATGATGATGCCGGCGGTGAGATGATCGCCAGCGCCGGGTAGCGCGGTGAAGGAGGGCAGCCGGCTCAGCGCCACATTC
>JAFAUV010000438.1 GCA_019243075.1 Bradyrhizobium sp. | reverse complement strand
CGGTCTGGCCAATGGAAACCTGGCCGTCGCCGCCGATCACGACCTTGCCGCCCTTGCGGACGGTCAAAATGGTGGTGCCGTGCCAGACCGGCAGCTCATTCGATGCATGCATGGGATATCCTCGTCTCCGCGCCAGATTTAGGGGTTGAGGGCTGCGGTTACAATCGGCCAGCTTGACGGCGGTCTCCGCTCACCATAGCCGGAAGATCAGCCCGGATCGGACCAGAGCGCTGTAGCGAAGGTGTCATCGGCCTGTTAAAAGACCCGCGCTTTCGGCTGGATCAAGGCGAATTTCATGCGCAGCGCTACCGTCAAGCGCAAGACCAAGGAGACCGACATCGAGGTGACCGTAAACCTCGATGGTACCGGGGCGTCCACGATCTCGACCGGCATCGGCTTCTTCGACCATATGCTCGACCTGCTCGCCCGCCATTCCCGCATCGACATGACGGTAAAAGCGGTCGGCGATCTGCACGTCGACCACCACCATACCACCGAGGATGTCGGCATCGCGCTGGGCCAGGCCGTGAAGCAGGCGCTGGGCGACATGGCCGGCATCAGCCGCTACGCCTCGGTCCACATGCCGATGGACGAGACGCTGTCGCGCGTGGTGATCGACATTTCGGGGCGCCCGGTGCTGGTGTTCAAGGTGGATTTCCCGCGCGACAAGGTCGGGCAGTTCGACACCGAGCTGGTGCGCGAATGGTTCAACGCCTTCGCCATGAACGCGGGCGTGACTTTGCACGTCGAGACCCTATATGGCGATAACAGCCACCATATTGCCGAATCCTGCTTCAAGGGTCTGGTGCGGGCACTCGGCGCCGCGGTCGCGATCGATCCGCGCGCGGCCGGCGAGGTGCCGTCCACCAAGGGTCGGCTCGGCGGCTGACCTCGTTCGGCGGAGTTTTCGAAAATGCCGGTTTATACGGTTCATGCGCCTACGGCCTATGCCGCGGATTTTCGCTCGACCGACAGATTCGTTTTCGTGCGCGACGGCTTCCATTTCTGGGCGATGGTGCTGGGGCCGCTGTGGCTGATCTGGAAACGGCTGTGGCTCGCGCTGCTCGGCTGGCTCGTTCTGTTCCTCGCGCTTGAAGTCGCGGTGGTACAGCTCGGCGGCGGCGCCGAGGCGCTGAGCGGCGTCGATATCATCATGGCCGTTCTGATGGGACTGGAGGCCTCGACCCTGCAGCGCTGGACCCTGTCGCGGCGCAACTGGCGCCAGCTCGACGTGGTCGTGGCCGATGACGAAGAGTCGGCCGAACGGCGCTTTTTCGACCGCTTCACCGCCGCCAAGCGCTGGCCCGGCTATGATCCCTTGTCGGTCGATCGCGGCGGACCGCCGCCGACCCGCGATATTCCACCCCAGCGCTTCTCACAGCCGCCGCCGCTGCCGCAAGGCGGCATTATCGGATTGTTTCCGGAGCCGGGAGGATCGCGATGAGCGTGGCCATCATCGACTACGGCTCCGGCAATCTGCATTCCGCGGCGAAAGCATTCGAGCGCGCGACGCGTGCGTCCGAAGACCCGCAAAAGGTGGTGGTCACCCGCGATCCCGAGACGGTCTATCGCGCCGACCGCATCGTGCTGCCGGGCGTCGGCGCCTTTGCCGATTGCCGCAGGGGCCTCGATGCGCTCGACGGCATGCTGGAAGCGCTGACCGAGGCGGTGCGCGTCAAGGCGCGGCCGTTTTTCGGCATCTGCGTCGGCATGCAGTTGATGGCGACCCGCGGCAAGGAGCACGTCACGACTGACGGCTTTGACTGGGTCGCGGGCGACGTCGAGAAGATCACGCCGCGCGACGAGAACCTGAAGATCCCGCATATGGGCTGGAACACGCTGGAAGTCCTGCGCGAGCACCCGGTGCTGGAGCGGCTCGATCTCGGGCCGAACGGCCGGCACGCCTATTTCGTGCACTCCTATCACCTCAACGCGGCCAATGAGTCCGATGTGCTGGCGCGCGCCGATTATGGCGGACCGCTCACGGCTGTCGTCGGCAAGGACACCGCCATCGGCACCCAGTTCCACCCCGAGAAGAGCCAGCGCTTTGGCCTGGCCCTGATCTCGAATTTCTTGAAGTGGAAGCCGTGATCCTCTTTCCCGCGATCGATCTCAAGGACGGCCGGTGCGTGCGGCTCGAACAGGGCGATATGGCGCGCGCCACCGTGTTCAACCTCGATCCTGCGGCGCAGGCGGAGAGCTTTGCGGCGCAGGGCTTCGAATACCTGCATGTGGTCGATCTCGACGGCGCCTTTGCCGGCAAGCCGGTCAATGCGCAGGCCGTCGAGGCGATGCTGAGAGCCGTCACGATGCCGGTTCAGCTTGGCGGCGGCATCCGCGATCTCAAAACCGTGGAGGCCTGGCTCGACAAGGGCATCACGCGGGTGATCATCGGCACCGCCGCCGTGCGCGACCCAGGGCTCGTCAAAAGCGCCGCGAAAAAATTCCCCGCCCGAGTCGCGGTCGGCCTCGACGCGCGCGACGGCAAGGTCGCAGTCGAAGGCTGGGCCGAGACCTCAGAGGTGACGGCACTGGAAATCGCGCAGCGGTTCGAGGATGCCGGCGTTACCGCGATCATCTTTACCGACATCGCCCGTGACGGGCTCTTGAAGGGTCTCAATCTCGAGGCGACGATTGCGCTGGCGGACGCCATTTCCCTTCCGGTCATCGCGTCGGGCGGGCTCGCCTCGATCGACGACGTGAAGGCGATGCTGACGCCGCGGGCAAAAAAGCTCGAAGGCGCGATCGCGGGGCGGGCGCTCTATGACGGCAGGCTCGATCCGGCGGCCGCGCTGGCGCTGATCCGTAGCGCGCGCGCCGCGGCGTAGGAGAGGAATATGTTCAAGGTCCGCGTCATCCCTTGCCTGGACGTGAAGGACGGCCGCGTGGTCAAGGGCGTCAATTTCGTCGACCTACGCGACGCCGGCGATCCCGTGGAAGCGGCGATCGCCTATGACGCCGCCGGCGCCGACGAGCTTTGCTTCCTCGACATCACCGCCACCCATGAAAACCGCGGCATCATGCTGGACGTGGTCCGCCGCACGGCGGAGGCCTGCTTCATGCCGCTGACGGTCGGCGGCGGCGTCCGCAGCATCGACGACATCAACACGCTGCTGCGCTCCGGCGCGGACAAGGTCTCGATCAATTCGGCCGCGGTGGCCCGGCGCGAATTCGTCAAGGAAGCGGCAGAAAAATTCGGCGAGCAGTGCATCGTGGTGGCGATCGACGCCAAGCGGGTGCAGCGCGCCGGCGGTTCCGAACGCTGGGAGATTTTCACCCATGGCGGCCGCAAGTCCACCGGTATCGATGCCGTCGAATATGCCCAGGAAGTGGTCTCGCTCGGCGCCGGCGAAATTCTTCTGACCTCCATGGACCGCGATGGCACAAGGCAGGGCTTTGACCTGCCGCTGACCCGGGCCATAGCTGACAGCGTGGCCGTGCCGGTCATCGCCTCCGGCGGCGTCGGCCATCTCGACCATCTGGTCGACGGCATCCGGCAGGGCCATGCCACCGCCGTGCTGGCCGCGTCGATCTTCCACTTTGGCGAATTTACCATCCGCCAAGCCAAGGACCACATGCTTCGCGCGGGCTTGCCGGTGCGGCTCGATCCCTGACGACTCCCTGTGGTAAAAGTGCTACATGAGCCGAAATAGCCTGCGTCCCTTGGCGGACGCTTGCGCAGAGTTGGGTTGATGTCGCGTTACACGGTGCACGATCTGGCTGCCACCATCGATGCCCGCGCGGCATCGGGCGGAGAGGCGTCCTATACGAAGAAGCTGCTCGAAAAGGGCGCGGAGCATTGCGCCAAGAAGCTGGGCGAGGAGGCGGTCGAGACGGTGATCGCCGCGGTCGAGAACAACCGCGACCATCTGATAGCCGAGAGCGCCGACCTTTTGTACCACTTGTTGGTGCTGCTGAAGGCGCGGGGCATCACCCTCGCCGATGTCGAAGCCGCGCTGGCGCAGCGCACCTCGATGTCGGGGCTCGAAGAGAAGGCCTCACGCAAGCGCGACTAACCGGGGACGATCATGGACATCCGCGCTACCGACCAGCAATATAATCCCTATCGGATCTTCACCCGGCAGCAATGGGCGCATCTGCGCGACGATACGCCGATGACGCTGGAGCCGGGCGAGTTCGACCGCTTGCGCTCGTTGCACGACCGCCTCGATATCAATGAGGTCGAGGACATCTATCTGCCGCTGTCGCGCTTGTTGTCGATCTATGTCGATGCCGCGCAGCGGCTCTATTATTCGCAGCGCCAGTTTCTCGGCATCCGCGACCGCAAGATGCCCTACATCATCGGAATCGCCGGTTCGGTCGCCGGCGGCAAGTCGACCACGGCGCGCGTGCTGCAGGCGCTGCTGGCGCGCTGGTCGCCGCGGCCGAAGGTCGACCTGATCACGACGGACGGTTTTCTCTACCCGAACGCCGTGCTGGAACGCCAAGGCCTGATGCAGAAGAAGGGCTTTCCGGAAAGCTACGACTTGCCGACGCTGCTCAACTTCCTGAGCGACATCAAGGCCGGCCGCCGCCGCGTGCGCGCGCCGGTCTACTCGCACCTGACCTATGACATCGTGCCCGGCCAATGGAGCGAGATCGACCAGCCGGACATTCTCATCGTCGAGGGCGTCAACGTGCTGCAGACCGGGCGGCTGCCGCGCGACGGCAAGGCCGTGCCCTTCGTGTCCGACTTCTTCGACTTCTCGGTCTATATCGATGCCGAGGAGTCGGTGCTGCGGCAATGGTACGTCAAGCGCTTCCTGGCGCTGCGCGACACCGCGTTCACCGATCCCAAATCCTATTTCCACCGCTATGCGCTGCTGTCGGACGAAGAAGCGACCGCAACCGCGATTGCGATCTGGGAGCGCACCAACCTCGCCAACCTCGAGGACAACATCCTGCCGACCCGGCCGCGCGCCACCCTGATCCTCACCAAGGGCGCAGATCATGTGGTGGAGACGGTGGCGTTGCGAAGGCTGTAACCATTTTTCGCGCAAAGCCGCAAAGCGGCAGCACCCGCCCTGTGCTTCTTTGCGCCTAACTAAGCCACCAGATGCCGCGCGGCGGTCAGCTCCGCCAGCGCCTCGACCAGCTTCTCCCGGTCGACCGGCTTGATCAAAAACCCGTCCATGCCGGCTTCGAAGCAGGCATAGCGGTGTTCCACCAGCGCGTTGGCGGTGAGCGCGAGGATCGGCGTGCGGCGGCCGGGTCGGCCGGACTCGCGCTCACGGATGCGTCTGGCCGCCTCGATGCCGTCGATCTCGGGCATCTGCACATCCATCAGCACGAGATCATAGGGCGTGCCGGCGGATCTGGCGGCGAGCCAGGATTCCAGCGCGGCCGCGCCATTGGTCGCGATCACGACATGATGGCCGAGCCGCGAGAGCAGCGAGCGGATCAGGAGCGCGTTGATCTCGTTATCTTCGGCGACCAGCACGGCAAGGCCGGGCGCTTGCGTCTCGACCCTCAAATCGGCGGCGGCATCGATTTCGATGGCGAGGCTCGGCGCTG
Source organism: Bradyrhizobium sp. (assembly GCA_019243075.1). GTDB lineage: Bacteria > Pseudomonadota > Alphaproteobacteria > Rhizobiales > Xanthobacteraceae > Bradyrhizobium. The sequence continues at coordinate 12,798 of JAFAUV010000438.1, read as the reverse complement.
CCGCCTCGGGCGCTGCCGTCAGCCGCGCCGCGAGCGATGCCGCGCGCAGCGGTTTCACCAGATAGCCGTTGAAGGCGGCAGCAACTTTCAGCTCCTGGCGCATGGCGGGCGTGAACATCACGATCCGATGCAAGGCGTTCCGCTCTGCGGCGCGACCGAGCATCTCGACAGTTTCAAGTCCGAACGCCGCGTCGACGAGCACGGCGTACCAGGGGCGCTCCGGCAACAAGGCTTCGGCAACGGCTGCGTCCGAAGCAAAACAGGTCTGCGCGCCCCAGCGTTGCAGGCGGCGGGCGATCAACGAGGCCTCGATGCCTTGCGGCGAGACCAGCATGATCGACCGGCCGGCGAGCTCAGGCGCGGCAAGGGCCCGCTGCGCGCCGGAAGAGGCGGCAAGCGGAATCGACACTTCGAAGGTCGAGCCGAGGCCGGGCTCGCTGTCGACCGTGATGCGGCCGCCCATGCGCTTGACGATGCGTTCGGAAATGCTGAGGCCAAGGCCGGTGCCGCCGTAATTGCGGGCGATACGGTCATCGGCCTGCTCGAATTCGCGGAAGATTTTCTGACGCGCCTCGGGTGCAATCCCGATCCCGGTGTCGCGCACCAGGAAGCTGACCTCGTCCGGCCACGTGCCGGGCTCGACGATCAGCGCGACGCCGCCGGTCGCGGTGAATTTGATCGCATTGCCAGCGAGATTGAGCAGCACCTGCCGCAGCCGCGCCGCGTCACCGACGACTTCAGCCGGCAGGCGCTCGTCGACATAGGCCGCGATCTCGAGAGCCTTGGCCTGCGCCCGCGGCGCCAGCAGCTCCGTGATCTCTTCGGTCAGCGAGGTCAGCATGAAGGGGCGCCGTTCCAGGTCGATCTTGCCGGCTTCGATCTTGGAGAAGTCGAGCAGCTCGTCGATCAGCGACAGCAAGGCGTCGCCGGAGGTTTTCACGGCCTTGGCGTATGTGGCCTGTTCCGGCATCAGCGGCGTATCGAGCAGGAGCGAGCTCATGCCGATGATGCCGTTGAGCGGCGTGCGGATCTCGTGGCTCGCCATCGCGAGGAAGCGGGACTTGGCGCGGTTGGCGGCATCGGCCTGGTCGCGCGCGTCGGCAAGCGCGCGCTCGGTCTCGGTGCGGTCGGTGACGTCGCGGCCGACACATTGCAGCTCTGCCGGCTGGCCGGCGTCGGGGCGGATGAGGCCTTCGCGCCAGGCGATCCAGCGCGGCCCCAGACCGGTCGCGATCTTCTGGTCATGAATGCGCGTGCCATTGGTCTCGACCGCGCTGTCGCCCTGCTCGAGAATGTCGAAGGTGAAGCGGCTGCCGATCAGCGCTTCCCGCGGCCGCTCCGCCATCCGGCAATAGGCGTCGTTGGCAAAGCTGATGCGGCCTTCGGTATCGCGCATCACGATCAGGTCGCCCTGCGACTCGAACAGGCTGCGCGCCCGGACTTCGGCCTCCTGCAGTTCCCAATTGCGGTCGGCCAGCGCCTCGTTATGAAGCACGATCTTGCGCATTTTTCGCCGCAGCAAGCGCAGCCGCATGCTCACGGTTGCCAGTGCGACGCAGGCGATCGCGAACAGGAAACTCGCGCCGATGGCAAAGCTGTGCGGGTCATAGCCGGAATGCTCCGACCGGCTGCCGACGATGAAGCCGTAAGCGCCGCCGAACGCGGCCGAAAAAATCACCGCGGAGCGGATCGCACCGATCAGGCGCTGATGGCGGCGGGCGAAGCGGCGCATGCGCAGTTTGATGCGGAATATCTGGCCCATCGCCGATCCCCTGGATTTGCCGCGCACGCGCTTTCCGGTTTGCTGCGCGTGACGATGCCGTTTGCGACCTTGCAAAGTGCTTGAAGCGGTGCGGCCTCATGAGCTGCGATGAGAACAGGGTTAGCGAAAGCTTAATGGCGCGTTCAGAGCGCAGCGTCCGCAAGATGCGGGCGCTGTCCGTGCGCACCGACGATCAGCGCCGCGGCCTCACGCGCCGTGAAACGCGGGGACCGCACAAAGATGCGGTAATCGGCCGGAGCGTCGCCCTGTGCCAAATAGATGACGGTCGCGGCGCTCGATGGCTGCGCCGAGATCGCGATGAACCGGGTTGCCGGCGTGGTGTCGCAGGCGGCCTCTTCCGAGCTTTCGACGTCGTCGACGACGGCGAAATCGGCAGTTTCGGCAGTGTCCGAAATCGCGACGCGAACGGTGGCGAGACGCGGGTCGTCGGTGAAGCTGACATGGAGGTCGGCATGCCAGGGCGCGGATGCGATCTCCAGATTCCCGGCGCCGAGCGCGATGCAGGGCCGTGGGCTCGGGAAAAACTCGACCCGGGCAAGGATCGCGGCCACAACCAGGGGAACCACCGAGACCAGAATCTTGAAACGCGACATGAAACGCCACTCGCTCGACCACGGCCGGCGAAACGCGCCGGCCTTATGGTTGTCGGAGCGTAAAGAAAACTCGTTACCGCCGGGTTGACGGCGGGCCATTTCAGGCGGCGTGCCGAACGTCTTCGGCAAGCGCACGGTAGGACAAGGCTTCGGCAAGATGCAGCCGGCCGACTTTTTCCGCGCCGTCGAGATCGGCTAGCGTGCGCGCCACCCGCAGCACGCGATGATAGCCGCGCGCGGAGAGCCGCATGGTTTCGGCGGCATCGCGCAGCAGTTTCTGGCCCTGCGCATCGGGCCTGGCGATCTCCTCCAGCAATGCGGCGGGTGCTTCGGCGTTGGTGCGGACGTTGGGCAGGCCCGCTGCCGCGTAGCGCGCAAGCTGGATGTCGCGCGCGGCGGCGACGCGGGCCGCAACCTCGGCAGAGCCTTCTGCGGGCGGCGGCAGGATCAGGTCGGCCGCGGTGACGGCCGGCACTTCGATGCGAAGATCGATGCGGTCCATCAAAGGACCGGAAATGCGCATCTGATAATCGGCGGTACAGCGCTCGATCGGTGCGCGCCGACAGGCGTAGCCGGGCTCGAAGGCATGACCACAGCGGCAGGGATTCATGGCCGCGACCAGCATGAAACGCGCAGGATAGGTGACGCGGTGATTGGCGCGGGAAACCGCGATTTCGCCATTCTCGAGCGGCTGGCGCAGGGAATCGAGCACGCGCGGGTCGAACTCCGGCAACTCGTCGAGGAACAGCACGCCGTGGTGCGCGAGCGAGATCTCGCCAGGCTTGGCGCGGACGCCGCCGCCGGTCAGCGCCGCCATGCTGGCGGAATGATGTGGGCTGCGGAACGGCCGCTGCGCCGTCAGCGCACCGCCTTCGATCTGGCCCGCCACGGAAGCGATCATCGAGACTTCCAGCAGTTCCGATGGCGAGAGCGGCGGCAGGATCGAGGGCAGCCGCGCCGCCAGCATCGACTTGCCCGCACCGGGGGCGCCGATCATCAGCAGGTGATGGCCGCCGGCGGCAGCGATCTCCAGTGCGCGCTTGGCGCTCTCCTGTCCCTTGATGTCGCGCAGATCGAGCTGGGCTGCCGGTGCCGGCCGGACTTGCGGCTGTGGCCGCGAGAGCACCTGCGTGCCCTTGAAATGGTTGGCGATCTGGATCAGCGAATTGGCTGCAATGATCTGGATATCGGGGCTCGCCCAGGCCGCCTCGGCGCCGCAGGCTGCCGGGCAGATCAGGCCCTCCTCGCGTGAATTGGCTGCGATCGCGGCGGGCAGCACGCCGGCCACCGCGGCGATCGAGCCGTCGAGGCCCAGTTCACCGAGCACGGTATAACCCGACAGCGCGTCCGGCGGGATCGCGCCGATCGCGGCCATCAGCCCAAGGGCGATCGGCAGGTCGTAATGGCTGCCTTCCTTCGGCAGGTCGGCCGGGGCGAGATTGACGGTGATGCGCCGGGCTGGGAGCGCAAGCCCTGAGGCGATCAGGGCGGAGCGGACGCGCTCGCGGGCTTCGGAGACGGCTTTGTCCGCCAGACCGACGACCTGAAAAGCCGGCAGCCCCGGCGAAACCTGCACTTGGACGTCGACCGCGCGGGCTTCGATGCCCTCAAAGGCGACGGTGGAAACCCGCTGAACCATGCTGCCCCTCTTTGCCGCAATCAAAGGTAGCGGAACTCGGGCAGGTCTGCAAGAACATTCCGGGAACGCGCTGATCAGCCCAATGAAGGCGGCTGTGGCGGCAGGTTCGGCGGATTATAGCCGGCAACGAGCTTCATCCTTTCATAGACCGCCGGATGAATCATGGCATGGGCGGCGACATAGCGATGCCGCCCGGCATGGATCATCCAACGCTTCTCGAAATTCGCTTTTGGATCGCGGTAGGGTTTTGGAATGAACTCCGGAATCCACCACCAACCGGTCAGGGATTCATGGGCCGCTCCGCCCGCGTACGGCGCCGCATAACCGTCGGAGGAGTTCTCCGCCGGCAACACCCCCGTCCTCATCGCCGGATCGATGAGCAAGCCGGCCTGCTCGGCCTGATCGGTCATCCATTGCAACGCGAGGGCCGAGAGGCCCGCCCCTTGTTCCGGATATCCGCCTCCGACGTCACAATGCACGCCGGGAAACCAGAGTTGCGTGACGTTGCTCGGCTGCGTGCCCCAGAGGTTCTGCACGAAATAGGCACGACGCTCGTCGAGAGCCACCAGCTGCCGGACCATTTCGACCGAGGGGTTATTCTGCGTGTAGGGCAGATGTTTCGGGTCCCAGGCCCAGCCGATCGAACTCACCGTGTCCCACAGTCCAAGAAAGTGCACGACAACCGGCCGGCTGAACGTGTCCTTGAATTTCCGAGCGACATATTCGTTGTCTTCGTTCTTGAACTTGTCCCACGCGAATTGAATGAGTTCGTCATTGCCTTGCGTGAGCAGTCCTACCTTGTGCAGCATTCCAGCCAGCGCCCGCGCGGTATAGGCGCCGCGGCTGAATCCGAAAACGTAGATGCGATCCCCGTCCTGATGGTAGCGCATCAGGAAGCGGTAGGCATCGGTCACGTGTTCCGACAAGAACCATGCCGTCGCGAGGTCGATCTGCTTGACGAACCAGCGCCTGACGCGGCTCCAGAATGCGGCCGGCGTCATCGTGCCGATGCCGGGTTGATAATAGGACAATTGATCATTCGGGGCGCGGGCCAGCATCGTATAGAGCTTGACCACGTTGGTGTTGGTTGCCGCAAACTGATCGCTGGTGCCGTCGAGACAGAGAACGAGGTTTCGAGGCATGAGCGCGTTCCTTGCCGGAGAAGGCTAGAATTCAGGCTGAAAAATCCAGGGGCAACATCCAACGGGCGTGCCCAAACGCCTGATCTAACGGCCCACTCAAAGCCGGTTCATGAGCAGGGTCGCACAACCGCCATTCTTCGGGGCAACGGGGTGGCGGACATCGCGTCCACCACCCCTTAAAGCCTCTTATCGTCGCTCAGAGCAGCATCTCCATCGGCGCGGGCAGATAGTGAAAACCCTCGCCGGTTTTGACGACGTGACCGTAGCCCGGCCATGGATAGTGATAGGACATGACAGGGATCTTGTTGGTGGCCAGCATGTCCAACATTTTGACGCGGCTCTCGGCCGCCTGTTTCGGGTCGGTGTCGTAGGAGAATTCCATCCGCGGCTTTTCCATCAGCAGAATCTGGTGATGGGTGAGGTCGCCGAGGAAGGCGAAGGATTTGTTGCCCGAGGTGACCATGAACATGGTGTGGCCAACAGTATGGCCGGGCGCGCCGAGGGCCTGAACGCCAGGCAGGAAGGCCTCGCCGTCCTTGTAGAACACGAGCCTGTCGCGGATCGGCAGCAGGTTCTTGCGGGCGTGGACGATAAAGTCCTTCAGCGGACTGCCCATCTTGCCTTCATCGGTCCAGTAATCGAAGTCGTTCTGGGCGATGTAGTATTGCGCGTTGGGAAACAGCACCTTGCCGCTGGCGTCGACCACGCCGCCGATATGGTCGACATGAGCGTGCGAGAACACCACGGCATCGATGTCTTCCGGCTTGATGCCGGCTTCCATCATGCTCTTCTGCTGGCGGCCGGTGGTCGGACCGAAGAGTTGTGAGGTGCCCATGCCCGTATCGAACAGGATGAGCTTGTCGCCGGTATTCACGATTGGCGAGTTCTGCTCGAGCACGATATTGTCCGGCGACAGGAAGTTGTCGGTCAGCATCTTCTTGATCTCGTCGTCGGACGCGCCGATGAACGTGCCCTTGGGCGGCCCGAGCGGAAGCGGTCCATCGGAAACCACGGTCACTTCGGCATCGCCGACCTTCATGCGGTGGAAATAGGGTGACTGCGTGCCGAGTTTCGGGGCTTTGGCCAGCACGCTGTCGCCGAACATGGCGGAAGCGCCGAGACCGGCGCCAAGGGCAAGCAAGGATCGTCGCGAAACAGGAATTGTCATGCGTCTTCCTCCCAGTCTTTGCATATCTTGTCGTCCGGACCATCGGCTGCTCGATCGTAACCGGACGGACATATGCTGCGCCCGCTTTGTGATGCTGGCAAGACTGATCACGCCTTGGCCAGGCGTGCAGTAGAATCATTTCGTCCGCTCGCCCAGCAGGAGAATGCTATTTCCCGCCTCGCTTCGCCTCGATCGCGTCCCAGATCTTGGCGGCAATATCGGGACCACCCAGCCGAGCGACCGCGCGGATGCCGGTCGGCGAGGTGACGTTGATCTCGGTGAGATGGTCGTCGATCACGTCGATGCCGACGAAGAGCAGACCCCGCTTCTTCAGCTCCGGTCGGAGGGTTGCGCAGATTTCGCGCTCGCGCGGCGTGAGCTCGGTCGCCTGAGCCGCACCGCCGCGCACCATGTTGGAACGCAGGTCGTCGGCGGCCGGCACGCGGTTGACGGCGCCGGCGAATTCGCCATCGACCAGGATGATGCGCTTGTCACCATGCTTGACGTTCGAGATGAAGCGCTGGATCACCCAGGGTTCCCTGAACGTAACCGAGAACATGTCGAACAGCGAGCCGAAATTCATGTCCTGCGGCATGATGCGGAACACCGCCGCGCCGCCATGGCCGTGCAGCGGCTTCATGACCACGGCGCCATGGGTGTCGCGGAAGGCGTTGATCTCGTCGAGGTCGCGCGAGATCAGGGTCGGCGGCATCAGTTGCGGGAAGTCCATCACGAACAGCTTTTCCGGCGCGTTGCGCACGCTGGCCGGATTGTTCACCACCAGCGTCTTGGGGTGGATGCGCTCGAGGAAATGCGTCGAGGTGATGTAAGCGAGGTCGAAGGGCGGATCCTGGCGGAGCAGGACGACGTCAAAGGACGCGAGGGGCTCGCGACGGGGCTCGCCAAGCGCGAAGTGATTGCCCTGCTCGTCGCGGACGGTGAGGAGCTGGACCGGGGCGAACAGCTCGCTGCCGACCAGCGAGAGCTTGTCCGGCGTGTAATAGGACAGCCCATGGCCGCGCTTTTGCGCTTCCAGCAGCAGCGCGAAGGTGGAATCGCCCCGGATGTTGATCCGCGCGATGGGGTCCATCTGGACGGCGACGTTCAATTTCATGGAAAGGCCCGGGTCTCTCTTGAGGGATCTTTTAAGGCGAAGCGTCGAAGGCTGCAGACAGATGCCGCGGCAGGCGCCGCGGCGCAATCAGGATGGCGTCAAAGCGCAGCTCGAATTCCCCATGATCAGGGTGCGCCGCAAGCCAGGCCCGCGCGGCATTGATGATGCGCGCCTGCTGGCGCGGCGTCACCGCATAGGCCGCCTCGTCCAGCGTGGCGCGGGCCTTGACCTCGACAAAGGCGAGCAGATTGCGGCGTTTGGCGACAAGATCGATCTCGCCATGCGGCGTGCGATAGCGTTTGGCCAGAATGCGATAGCCCTTGGCCATCAGAAGAGCGGCGGCGCGGCTTTCGGCGGACAGGCCGGTCCGGAACGCAGCGATGCGCGCCGGCGCGGCTCCTTTTTCCGGGGCGGCGCGGTCACTCATGGGCGTCCTTGGCATGCTGGGGGCCCGCATGCTTGGCAAGCTCGAGCGCGCGGGCATAGATCTCACGGCGTGGTCGGCCCGACAGTTCGACGGCATGCGCCACCGCGTCCTTGACGCTGTGATGGTGGAGCTGCTCGCGCAAGAGATCGTCGAGTGCGTCCGCCGTCAGGACGTGGGCGCCGCGCGCCGGCGGGCCGATCACCAGCACGAATTCGCCGCGGGTTTCGAGCGCGTCGGCGCGCGCCGCCAATTCAAAAAGCGTGGCGCGCGAAATTTGTTCATGCAGTTTAGTCAGCTCCCGGCAGATCGCCGCCTCCCGCGCGCCCATCAATTCGGCGAGATCGCGCAGCGTGTCCTGCAGGCGATGGCCGGATTCGAACAGCACCAGCGTCGCCTCGATGCGGGCAAGCTCGCCGAGCCGCGCGCGGCGGGCGGCCTGTTTGGCCGGCAAAAATCCTTCGAAGAAAAACCGGTCGGTCGGCAGCGCCGCGACCGATAGCGCGGTCAGCACCGACGACGGCCCGGGCAACGCGTTGACCGCGTGTCCGGTGGCGCAGGCCTCGCGGACCAGCTTGTAGCCAGGGTCGGAAATCAGCGGCGTACCGGCGTCCGACACCAGTGCGATCGACGCGCCTTGCGCGAGCTGCTCCAGAAGCTTCGGCCGTGCGGTTGCCGCGTTGTGCTCGTGGTAGGGCGTCAGCTCCGCGGTGATGCCATAGCGCTCGGTCAACCGCCGCGTGATGCGCGTGTCCTCGCAGGCGATCAGGTCGACGCCGGCCAGCGTCTGAAGCGCGCGCAGCGTAATGTCGCCAAGATTGCCGATCGGGGTTGCGACAAGGTGAAGCCCCGCGGTCGCCTTCGTGGCGGCCAGAACATGGCCGCCGACCGTGAAGTGACGAGCGGGTTCCGTGCGGCCTTCGGTATTTATCGGGGCAGCTTTTGCGCGCATAATGTCCAGCTTAGAGGGGAGATGGCCGCGGCGCCACATCGCAAGCCCAGTTGGCGCGCGACAAGGAAGCATCTCATCGGGCCAGCAGCGGGGCCATAATCCTTTTGTTTTGGTTAACTATTCGCCGACAATATGCCTGAATCGCCCTCCCAATCTTTTGCCTGGGGGAGTGCCGGCCGCTTCCGACCGGTCAAGCGAAGAGATGCAATGCTGGGCCCGCAAAAACCGAAGTCTGAGTTCACGGGTTCAAAGCAGCCGAGCGCGACCCGCCGGACGGCGCTCGGCCTGTTGCTTGGTGCGCCCCTGCTCGCAGCCTGCTCCAGCGTCCAGCAGAGCCTCAGCCAATTCTCCAATCCGTTCTCGGGCCCCGACGCGCCAACGGCGCCGGCCGGTCCGGCCCAGCAGCCCACCGCGATCGGCAATGGCCAGGTCAAGGTCGGGCTGATCCTGCCGCTGTCGGCATCGGGCAATGCCGGCGTCGCCGCGCAATCGATGAAGAATGCCGGCGAAATGGCACTTGCGGAATTCCAGAATCCGAACATCCAGCTTCTGGTCAAGGATGACGGCGGCAGCCCGCAGGGCGCGCAGCAAAGCGCGCAGCAGGCGGTCAGCGAAGGCGCCGAGATCATCCTGGGGCCGCTGTTCGCCCTGTCGGTGCCATCGGTCGCGCAGGTGGCGCGCGCGCGGGGCATTTCGGTGATCGCGTTCTCGACGGATTCGAGCATCGCCAGCCGCGGCGTCTATCTCCTGAGCTTCCTGCCGGAGTCCGACGTCAGCCGTATCGTCGAATATTCCGCGAGCATCGGCAAGAAATCCTTCGCGGCGCTATTGCCCGACAACGCCTATGGCAACGTGGTCGAGGCCGCCTTCAAGACGGCGGTCAGCCGCCGCGGCGGACGCGTCGTCGCCTTCGAAAAATATTCCGGCGACCGCGCCACCCCGGCCCGCAACGTAACGCAGCAGCTCGGGCAGGCCGACGCGCTGCTGCTCGCCGACGACGGCGATTCGGTCGTCGCCTCCGCCGACGCGCTGACGGCCGCCGGCGCCAATCTGCGCAACATCCAGTTGCTCGGCACCGGGCTTTGGGACAATCCGCGGGTGTTCGCCAGCCCGGGCCTGCAGGGCGGCCTCTATGCCGCGCCGGATCCGGCCGGCTTTCGCGCCTTCTCGGGCCGCTACCGCACCCGGTATGGCGGCGAGCCGGTGCGTACCGCAACCCTTGCCTACGATGCCGTCGCCCTCGTCGCGGCACTGGCGCGAACGCAAGGCGCGCAACGCTTCTCGCCCGATGTTCTGCAAAGCCCCTCCGGATTCGCCGGCATCGACGGGCTGTTCCGGTTTCGCCCTGATGGCACCAACGAGCGCGGGCTCGCGGTCATGCGGGTCGGCAATGGCGGCGGTGTGCCGGTCGCAGGCTCGCCAAAGAGTTTTGCTGCTTAGTTAGCCGCATGATCCGGAAAAGTGGGTGCGGCTTCCGGCAAGATCATGCGCAAATGATCAAGCCGCCAGATCAGCCACGACCGCATCCAGTACGGGAAATCCGGACCGGGTGACGCGCAGCCGGCCATCTGCATCGACGGTGATGGCGCCCTCTTCGCGCAGGATCGCAATGCGGCGTTCGTCGAGCATGCGGCCGGAAAGCGCCGCATAGCGCACGGGATCGATGCCCTCGGCGAGCCGCAGGCCCATCATGAGGGATTCGTCGGCGCGCTCCTCGCGACTGAGCACATCATCCGTGGTGACGCCGTGGCCGTTGGCCTCGACCCGCATCAGCCACGCTTCCGGGCGCTTCTCGGTCGCCGTCGCATGCCTGCGGCCGCCGATATCGATCCGGCCATGCGCGCCCGGGCCGATGCCGGCATATTCCTCGCCGCGCCAATAGACCAGGTTGTGCCGGCACTCGGCGCCTTTTCGCGCGTGGTTGGAAATCTCATAGGCCGGCAGGCCGTGTTTGGCGCAGACATCCTGGGTCACATCGTAGAGCGCGCGGGCCACGGCTTCCTGCGGCGTCTTCAGCTTGCCCGCGGCATGCAGCGCGAAGAACGGCGTGCCTTCCTCGATGGTGAGCTGATAGAGCGACAGGTGCTCGGCGGCTTCCTTGGTCGCGCGCGCCAATTCTTCCGCCCACATCGCCGGCGTCTGGCCCGGTCGGGCATAGATCAGATCAAATGAATAGCGTTGGAACGATTTGCGTGCAATCGCGACCGCTTCGAGGGCCTCGCGCGCCGTGTGCAGCCGGCCGAGTTCCTTCAGCGAGACGTCGTCGAGCGCCTGCACGCCGAGCGACACGCGGTTGACGCCCGCCGCCCGATAGCCGGCAAAGCGCGTCGCCTCCACGCTCGTCGGATTGGCCTCGAGCGTCACCTCGGCATCCGGGGCGACGCGCCAGTGCCTGCCGATGGCGTCCAGCACGGCGCCGACCGTTTCGGGCTGCATCAGCGACGGCGTGCCGCCGCCAAGAAAGATCGAGGTGACTTCGCGCCGGCCGATCCGGGCGGCCGTGGTCTCGATCTCGCGCGCCAAGGCCCGCGCGAAGCGATCTTCGTCAATGGCGGCGTGGCGTACATGGCTGTTGAAATCGCAATACGGGCATTTCGACAGGCAGAACGGCCAGTGCACGTAGACGCCGAAAGCAGCTTCTCCCTCCCCCGCTTGCGAGGCAGGATTAGGCAGGGGGCGTTCAGCGCCGCTCAAGGCAAATCTCCGCAAGTTTTACGAAGGCTCTTGCGCGATGCGACAGGCCAAGGCCCAGGGGCGGCAGGCCGTGCTTCTCGATGCTGGTCATCTCGCCGAAGGTGCGGTCGAAGCCGTCAGGCAGGAACATCGGATCATAGCCGAATCCGGCGCTGCCGCGCGGCGGCCAGACCAGCGTGCCGTCGGCGTGCGCCTCGACCTGCTCGAGATGGTCGTCAGGCCAGGCGACGCAGAGCGCGGAGACGAAACGCGCGCCACGCTTCTCCGGCGCAGTCGCGCCGCGCTCCTGCAACAGCCGCTCGATCCGCGCCATCGCGTCGTTGAAGTCCTTGTTGGGTCCGGCCCAGCGCGCCGAATAGATGCCGGGCGCACCGTCGAGCGCATCGACGACCAGGCCGGAATCATCGGCAAAGGCCGGCAATCTCGCGGCCTGCGCCGCCGCGATCGCCTTGATCCGCGCGTTGGCCTCGAACGTCTTGCCGGTTTCTTCCGGTTCGCCGAGCCCGAGCTCGCCGGCCGAAACCGCCTCGATGCCGTAGGGCGCCAGCAATTCGCGCATCTCGGCGAGCTTGCCGGGATTGTGGGTCGCGATGACGAGCTTGCCGGTGATCTGCCGATGCATGATGTCAGGCGATCGCGAGCTTTTGCAGATCGACCAGGCGCGCGACGCCCTTCTTCGCCAGAGCCATCAGCGCCAGAAATTCGTCCTGCGTGAACGGAGTCTTCTCCGCGGTGCCTTGCACCTCGACGATGCGGCCGTCGCCGGTCATGACGAAATTCGCGTCGGTGTCGGCCTCCGAATCCTCGGCGTAATCGAGGTCGAGAACCGGCGTACCCCGGTAGATGCCGCAGGAGACCGCGGCGACATTGTCGCGCAGCACCCTGGCCTTGATCATGTTGCGCGCCTTCATCCAGTTGAGGCAGTCTGCAAGCGCGACCCAGGCGCCGGTGATGGAAGCGGTGCGCGTGCCGCCATCAGCCTGCAGCACGTCGCAGTCGACGGTGATCTGGCGTTCGCCGAGTGCTTCGAGATCGATGGTGGCGCGCAGCGAGCGGCCGATCAGACGCTGGATCTCGACGGTGCGGCCGCCCTGCTTGCCGGCGGAGGCCTCGCGCCGGGTGCGCTCGAGCGTGGCGCGGGGCAGCATGCCATATTCAGCCGTGACCCAGCCCCGACCCTGCCCCTTCAGCCAGGGCGGCAGCCGCTCTTCCAGGGTGGCCGTGACCAGCACATGGGTGTCGCCGAACTTCACCAGGCAGGAGCCTTCGGCATATTTGACCACCCCACG
>JAFAUV010000145.1 GCA_019243075.1 Bradyrhizobium sp. | reverse complement strand
CGAGCGCCATCCAGTTGGCGCCGGTCTTGCAAGACTGTTACAGAAAGACGGATCACGTTGAAAGCGTTGGCGTATCGATGGACCTGAACACGATCAGGGAAGTGGCCCGGCCAAGTGCGCGCGCCGAGCTGCCCGTTTGGGCGGCAGGCGATGCTTGGCTTGCGGGCGGCACCTGGCTGTTCTCGGAACCGCAGGTTCATCTGTCACGCCTGATCGATCTCACCGAGCTGAAATGGCCGGCGCTGACGATCGGAGAGCACGGGCTCACGATCGCCGCCACCTGCACCATCGCGCAACTCGACGCCCTGGCCTGCCCTCCGGACTGGCTCGCCGCACCGCTCTTCAATCAGTGCTGCCGCGCGTTCCTCGCTTCCTTCAAGATCTGGAAGACCGCGACCGTCGGCGGCAATCTCTGCATGTCGCTGCCGGCGGGACCGATGATCTCGCTGACGTCGGCGCTCGATGGCGTCTGCACCATCTGGCGGGCGGGAGGCGGCGAACGAAAGATGGCCGTGTCCGACTTCGTCACCGGCAATCAGCGCAATGTGCTGAACAGCGGCGACCTCCTGCGGCAGATCGACATTCCCATTGCCGCGCTCAAACGCCGCCCCGCGTTTCGCCAGATTTCGCTGACGCCGGTCGGCCGCTCGGCCGCGCTGCTGATCGGCAGCATCGCGAGCGAAGGCGCGTTTGCCCTGACGGTAACCGCCTCGACCAGGCGGCCGATCAAGCTGCGCTTTGCAAGAATGCCCGGCGCCACCGAACTGCGCGAGGCCATCGTCGAGAACATCCCCGACGATCTCTATCACGACGACATCCACGGCAAGCCGCTCTGGCGCAAGCACATGACGCTGCGCCTTGCGGAAGAAATCCGCGGCGAGCTTGCATGACGTTCGAGATCAACGGCAGAGGGTTTTCGCAAGCGCCGCGCCCCGGTCAATGCCTGCGTACCTTCCTGCGCGAGCTCGGCCATTTCGGCGTCAAGAAGGGCTGCGACGCCGGCGACTGCGGTGCCTGCACCGTGCTGCTCGACGGCGAACCGGTGCATAGCTGCCTGATCCCCGCCTTCCGCGCCGAAGGCCACGCGGTGACGACCATCGAAGGCTTTGGCGGAGAAGCCGGCATGCATCCGATGCAGCAGGCCTTCCTCGATGCGCAGGGGTTTCAATGCGGCTTTTGCACCGCCGGCATGATCCTGACCTGCGCCTCGTTGAACCAGGCGCAGCGCCAGGATCTTGGCGCGGCGCTGAAGGGCAATATCTGCCGCTGCACCGGCTATCGCTCGATCGAGGATGCGCTCGACGGCAGGAACAATGTCGAGGAGGTCGCCGCCGGCGAGGCCTTTGGCCGCAGCCTGCCCGCTCCGGCCGGACCGCTCGTGGTGAAGGGCGCCGCGCGCTACACCTTCGACACCGAGATCGACGACCTGCTCCATGTCAAGCTCCTTCGCTCGCCGCATCCGCACGCGAAGATCATCTCGATCGACAAGAGCGCGGCGCTGGCGGTTCCCGGCGTTCATGCGGTGCTGACGCACGAGGACGCGCCCAAAACCCTGTTCTCGACCGCACGGCATGAAAAGGACTGGATGGACCCCGACGACACCCGCGTGCTCGACGATGTCATGCGCTTCATCGGCCAGAAGGTGGCGGCCGTGATCGCCGACAGCGAAGGCGCGGCGGAAGAGGGCTGCCGCCGCCTCAAGGTCGAATACGAGATATTGCCGCACGTGGTCGATGCCGAGGCGGCGATCGCGCCGGGCGCGCCGGTGATCCATCCCGACAAGACGCCAAAGCATCGCGTGATCAATGCAGCGCGCAATATGGTCGCGGAGGCGCATGGCGAATTCGGCGATGTCGCCGCGGCGCTTGCCGCATCCGCCGCCACTTATGAAGGCACCTTCACCACCCAGCGCGTGCAGCATGCCGCGCTCGAGACGCATGGCGGCCTCGCCTATATCGACGCCAACGGCGTGCTCACGGTGCGCTCTTCCACGCAAGTGCCGTTTCTCACGCGCCGCACGCTCGCCGAGCTGTTCGGTCGCGCGCCGGACAGGAGTCGCGTATTCTGCGAGCGCGTCGGCGGCGGCTTTGGCGGCAAGCAGGAGATGTTCGTCGAGGACGTTCTGGCGCTGGCGGCGCTGAAGACCGGTCGGCCCGTCAAGCTCGAGCTGACCCGCGAGGAGCAGTTCATCTCGACCTCCACGCGGCATCCGATGCGCGTCACGGTGAAGGCCGGCGCCGACCGGGACGGCAAGCTGACCGCGCTGCAGCTCGACGTGCTCACCAATACCGGGGCCTATGGCAATCACGCCGGCCCCGTGATGCTCCATGCCGTCGGCGAATGCATCGGCGTCTATAACTGTCCGAACAAGAAGGTCGACGCGGTCGCTGCCTACACCAACACGGTGCCGGCCGGCGCCTTCCGCGGCTACGGCTTGCCGCAGACGCTGATCGCGGTGGAAGCCGCGATTGACGAGCTTGCCAAGCAGCTCGGCATCGACCCCTTCGACATGCGCCGCCGCAACGTCGTCAAGCCGGGCGATCCCATGCTGTCGCCGCCGGGGTCCGAATATCACGACGTATTTTACGGCTCGTATGGGCTCGACCAGTGCCTCGACCTGGTCGAGCGCGCCATGCGGGCCACCGCGCCGAAACCGGAGCTTTCCGACGACTGGCTGCTCGGCGAAGGCATCGCGCTCACCATGATCGACACCGTACCGCCGGCCGGCCATCTCGCGGACTGCATGATCGCGCTGCGCGACGACGGCGGCTTCGAGCTGACCGTCGGCACCGCCGAGTTCGGCAACGGTACCTCGACCGTGCACCGGCAGATCGCGGCAACGGCGCTCGCCACCACCGTCGACCGGATTCGCCTGAAGCAATCCGACACCGCTCATGGCGGCCACGACACCGGGGCCTACGGCTCCGCCGGCACTTTTGTGGCGGGCTTGGCAACCAAGGTCGCGGCAGAAAATCTGGCCGCCGAGATCAAGACGTTCGCGGCGGATGCGCTTGGCGTCGACGCAAAGGCATGCGCGCTCGACGAGGACGCCGTCGTCAGCGATGGCAAGCGCCTGACATTCGCCGGCATCGCAGCGTCGGCGCGGGCGCAGGACAAGACACTTTCGGCGCATGGCAGTTCCGGCGGCACGCCGCGATCGGTTGCCTTCAACGTTCAAGGCTTCCGGGTCGCCGTGAACAAAGGCACCGGCGAGCTCAAAATCCTGCAGAGTGTGCAGGCCGCGGATGCCGGTCGCGTTGCCAATCCCATGCAGTGCCGCGGCCAGGTGGAGGGCGGCGTCGCGCAATCGCTCGGCGCCACGCTCTACGAGGAGATGGTGATCGACGAAGGCGGCCGCGTCATCAATCCGCGCTTTCGCGACTATCATTTGCCGTCATTTGCGGACGTGCCGCGCACCGAGGTCTATTTCGCCGACACCCATGACGCGATCGGCCCGATGGGCGCGAAGTCGATGAGCGAAAGCCCGTATAACCCGGTGGCAGCCGCGATGGGCAACGCGCTCCGCGACGCCACCGGTATCCGATTCACGTCGACGCCATTCAAGCCGGACCGGCTGTTCCCTGCGCTGAAGGACAAGTTTGGGTAGCGCCACGGCGATCGTAGGAAACTAGGATAGGCAACGGCGCGCACGCGCCATGCCCACCCTCGTTGCGGGCGATGGGCACGTGCGCTTTGCCATCCTACGAACCCCGATATGTCGCGTAGCTCCATGGCGTGACCAAGAGCGGGACGTGCAGATGGCCTTCGGGCTCGCTCACTGCAAAACGCAAGGGGATCTCGTCCAGGAACGGCGGGTCGGACGTTGCCACGCCTCGCGCGGCGAAATAGTTGCCGATCGCAAAGCGCAGCTCATAGCGGCCGATCGGCACCGGGCGGCCACCAATCAGCGGGGCATCCGTGCGACCATCGGAATTGGTCACGGCGCGCGCGATCGCGCGGCTTGCCCCTAGCGCGGAAAGCTCGATCAGCTCAAGCTCGATTCCCGTTGCGGGCTTGCCATTGTGGGTATCGAGCACGTGGGTCGAGAGCCTGCCCACCACCGGCAACCGGTCGTCGGCCGCGACGAGCTGATCGAGCCGCAGCGCCGCGATCCGGCAAATCTCCACAATGGACGCTTTCATCTCGCTCGCCGCATCATGCGGGAGCCGGCGCTCGAAATCGCGCAGGATCGAATCCCTGGTCTGGCGGCGCACGCAGACGATATAGGGAAAGCCGAACTTGGCGCGATAGGCGTTGTTGAGGCGCTCAAAAGCCTCATATTCGGCGTCCGACAGGCGATCGAGCCCAAGGCTGTTCTGCTCGGCGCTGGATTCGGCGGTCAATCCGGCGGCGCGCTGGGTCTTGTTGGCGAGATCGGGATGGGCCTTGATCAGCGCGAGCCGCAATTCCTGCGGCGCGCGTTCCACGGCAGAGGTCATCGCTGCGAACAGCGCCCGCAGGCCGGCAAAGGGTCGGGCGGCCGCCGCCTGTTCCGCAATCCATGGCGAATGCTCGAAGATGTTGGCAAGCGCCGCGACGAAATCGCTGCTGCTGCACGCGTTCAACTCGGCAAGCGTCGTTTCGGACATCGGCGCCCTCGCTAGCCGATCTCGTGCGCATCGGCGGCGAGATGCATGAGGTTGGCGTGCCAGTGCTCGGCGATCGCAAGCCGCGTCGGCACCCAGACGCGATCATGCTTGCCGATATAATCGAGAAACCGCAGCAATGCGGCGGCACGTCCGGGCCTGCCGACCAGCCGGCAGTGCAGTCCGACCGACATCATCTTCGGCGATATCTCGCCTTCGGCATAGAGCACGTCGAAACTGTCCTTCAGATAATCGAAGAACTGCCCGCCGCCGCCAAAACCCTGCGCGTTGACGAAGCGCATGTCGTTGGCATCGAGCGTGTAGGGAATGATGAGCTGCGGCCCGCCGGGCCCCTTGATCCAATAGGGCAGATCGTCGGCATAGGAATCGCAGAGATATTTGAAGCCGCCGGCTTCCATCAAAAGGCGCATGGTGTTGATCGAGGAGCGCCCGGTGTACCAGCCGAGCGGGCGCGAGCCGACCGCCTCGGCATGGACGCGGATCGCCTCCGCGATCTCCCGCCGCTCCTCGGCTTCCGGCATGTCCCTGTGCTCGATCCATTTCAGGCTGTGGCTGGCGATGTCCCAGCCCGCCTCCTTCATGGCGGCGACGACCTCCGGGTTGCGCTTCAGGGCGGTGGCGACGCCAAAGACCGTCGTCGGCAGGCCGCGCTCGGTGAACATGCGCCACAGCCGCCAGAAGCCGGCGCGCGAGCCATATTCGAACATCGATTCGATGTTGGCGTGACGTTGTCCCGGCCAGGGCTGCGCACCGAGCACGTCGGACAGGAACGCCTCCGAGGCACGGTCGCCATGCAGGACGTTGTTCTCTCCGCCTTCTTCGAAGTTGACCACGAACTGCACCGCGACCCGGGCACCACCGGGCCATTTAGGATCGGGCGGATGGCGGCCATAGCCGCGAAGGTCGCGCGGATATCCGGCCTCTGCCATCAGGCGATCTCGAAGCGGATGTCTTGCGCGCCCTTCCAGAGCACGGTCTTGCCGAGCGTCGGCAGGTTTTCCAGCCCGGAGCTGAGGGTGATGAAATGATTGCCGGCGAGCTGTCCCATCTTGCTCGCGAAATGCACGCCGCCATAGGCGAGCAGGATTTCGGTCTCGCTGATGCCGCCGGGGTAGAGGATGATCTGACCGGGCGCCGGATAGCTGGTGTGGTTCTCGTAAGTGACGCCGAAATCGAGATCGCCAAGCGGCATCCAGACGCCCTCGCCGCTCCAGCGCACATGAATAACCTTGCTCACGAACGGCATGGCCTTCCTGAATGCCGCGCAGGTTTTGGGCGCCAGCTCCTCCTCGAAGCGGGCCCCGAAGGTGAATTCGCCGGCGCGAATGATCAGCTGGCTCATCAATCCTTCCTATTGATCGCTCGGGCGGCGGTCGTAGGACCAGCCGAAAATTCCGCTTCGTGTTTCCTGTTGCGGCGGGGGTGCGGGCGGCGGCGCCGTCTCCTCCATCCGCGCTTGCGGCGGCGCAGCCGGCGCCGGAATGTTCTCGCACTTCATCGAATAGACCAGATCGCCATTGGCGGTCCGGCCGATCGGCGCGCAATTGTCGCTGCGCGAAGCCTGGTTCTTCGGTGTCAGCTTGGTCTGCGCCGATGCCGGCGTGAACATCAGCGCAGATAGAGCCAACAGGACGGCAATGATCGGTTTTTACATCGATTCCGCTCACAATTTGCCGCATTGAAGCGGATCACGGCAGCGAAGTCTATCGTTCCGGCTGCCAAAACTTTAGCCCAAAATCTGCCCTATCGAGGCAATTCCAACGCCGCGAGCGGTCAGAACGAAAATGACTCCGGTGGCGGCGCGTCGTACCATCCGAGCAACCAATGTCGGGAAGCGGAAGTGACACTGAAAGATATCGTCGGTATCGACCATGCCGTGGTCGTCGTCAGAGAGCTCGACCGGGCGGCCGGGAACTGGAAGCGCCTGGGCTTTACCGTCTCGCCGCGCGGCACCCATAGCGCGCATATGGGGACTGGCAATCATACCATCATGCTCGAGCCCGACTATATCGAGCTGCTCGGCGTGCTCGCGCCGACCGAGCACAACGCGCCGACCCGCGCGCTCCTGGAGGAGCGCGAAGGCATCGAGCGCGTCGCCTTCACCTCGCTCGATTCGGCTGCCGGCGCCGAGGAAGTCCGCGCCCGCGGTCTCGACCCCATCGGTCCCACGGATTTCGAGCGGCCGGTGACGATGCCGGACGGCAGTCTGTCGGCGGCGAAATTCCGCACCTTCCAGTGGCCGGTCGCCGAAGCGCCCGCCGGCATGCGCATCTTCGCCTGCCAGCACAAGACCCGCGAGACGGTGTGGATTCCCGAACTGATGAGCCACGCCAATGGCGCGAAGCGGCTGAGGCAGGTGCTCTTGGTGGCGCCGGAGCCCGCGAAGGAAGCCGCACATCTGTCGCGCCTGATCGATGCTCCTACGCGGAGCGAGCCCGACGGCGCGATCGCGGTGCCGTCGGGCGGCGACCGTGCCGACTTTGTCTTCATGAGCCGGGAGCAACTCGCTCACCGCTATGGCGGCATCTCGCTCGCGGGTCTCTCCGAGCGCGGCGCGGCGGGTCTGGTGATGGCGGCCGACCTCGGCAAAGCGGAGAAAGCGCTGGGCGCTGCCGGCGTTCGAAGCGGACCAAGCATCTGCGTGCCGCCGGCGAGGGCGAACGGCACGCTGCTGGTGTTTACCGCTTGAGCGGCGTGAGCGCGGCGTCACAGCTCCGCTGCTCCCAGCCATGCCGCTCCAGCTCGGGATCGTCATGCTCTTCCTCTGGCCAGCCGAGGCAGAGATAGGCGACAAAGCTCCAGCCCGGCGGCAGATCGAGCGTGGCGCATGCTGCTTTGGGATCGAGGATCGAGATCCAGCCGACGCCGAGGCCTTCCGCGCGCGCGGCGAGCCACAAGGTCTGGATCGCTGCGACGACCGAATAGCGGATGGTCTCCGGCATGGTCTGCCGTCCCAGGCCGTGCCCCTGCCCGGTCGCCTCGTCCGCGCAGACGGCGAGATGTACCGGCGCCTGCGACAATCCTTCGAGCTTGAGCCTGGCGTAGCGCGCCTGCCGCTCACCGGCATAGCCGCCAAGTGCCGCTTCATTGGCCAAGGCGAAATTGTCGCGGATCGCGCGGCGTCGCTCGGGCGATTCCACCAGCACGAACCGCCAGGGCTGGCTCAAGCCCACCGACGGCGCGAGCGAGGCGAGCCGCAGCAATTCATCGATCAGGAGCGGATCGATCGCCTCGCTGCGGAACCGCCGGACATCGCGACGCCAGCGCAGCAGGTCGGCAAAGCGCGCGCGGAACGCGGCGTCGAAACGCGGGGGTGTTCGGGTCTCGCTCATCATGTCGGGCCTGTAAAGCAGGGCCTAACAAATGCGCTCGGCCGCTGAAAGAGCGAAATCGCGGTGAATGTCCGCGTACCGTGCCCCGGCTGCCGTGCGCTATTCCGCCTCCAGATCGAAGACCCTGTGTCACTGCTGCAGCGCGTCCGGCCGCAACGCAACATAAGGAGAGGCCGACATGCGAGCGCGACGCGGACGGCTGCCGCAGGCGGCCCGTCGACGGATTTGCCGGTCCGGTCGCATTGAAATGCCGCCAAACCCTGCTCATTATTCTGTCGGCGTGCGCAAACATTGGGCGCGCCATGGACTGCCGCATTTGTCACTATCGGGAAATGGCATTGATTGAGCCGAGCATTGCGCTTGCGGGACCTCCCCTGATACCGCCGACCAACACCGCACCGAGGCGGCTCGTGGTTGACGCGCAGAACATCTCGCTGACGTTCGAGACCGCGGACGGCAAGGTCGACGCCTTGTCCAATGTCGGCCTGCAGGTCGCCGAAGGCGAGTTCGTCTCCTTCATCGGACCTTCCGGATGCGGCAAGACGACGATGCTGCGCGTGATCGCCGACCTGCAACAGCCGACGTCAGGCACGCTCCTGGTCAATGGCATGAGCGCGGAAGCAGCGCGGCTGGCACGCAGCTACGGCTACGTGTTCCAGGCACCGGCGCTGTTTCCCTGGCGCACCATCGAGAAGAACTTGAAGCTGCCGCTGGAGATCATGGGTTTTTCAGAGGCCGAGCAGCAGCAACGCGCCGCGCACTATCTTTCCCTGGTCAACCTGACCGGCTTCGAGCGGAAATTTCCCTGGCAGCTGTCGGGCGGGATGCAGCAGCGCGTCTCGATCGCCCGCGCGCTCTCCTTTGATCCCGCGCTGCTCTTGATGGACGAGCCGTTCGGCGCGCTCGACGAGATCGTCCGCGACCACCTCAACGAGCAGCTTCTGCAGCTCTGGCGAACGACCGGAAAGACCGTGGTGTTCGTCACCCATTCCATTCCGGAAGCCGTGTTCCTGTCGACCAGGATCGTGGTGATGTCGCCGCGGCCGGGGCGCATCATCGACATCATCGACAGCGGTTTCCCGCCCGACCGCTCGCTCGAAATCCGCGAGACCCCGGAATTTCTCAAGATCGCGCAGCGCGTGCGCACCGGCTTGCGCGCAGGACATTCCTATGACGAGTAGCTCGCTCGCGCTTGCCGCTCCCGCGCGCGCCGCGCTGGGATCCCATCCGCTGACCGAACGCTACGGCCCGATCCTGACCATGGTGCTGGCGCTGATCGCGGTCTGGTACGTCGCAGCGGTCGCGATGAACTGGCACCTGGTGAAGGACGGCTTTGAGCGCGAGGAGACCCCGTACACCGTCTCCGACATCCTGGCGGGAACGATGGATGCCGAGCGGCCGCTGTTGCCCGCGCCGCATCAGATCGCGGAAAACTTCTTCGATTCCATATTCGGTTATCCGCCACTGGCCCCGCGCAGCCTCGTCTATCATTCGCTGGTGACGCTGTCGGCAACCCTGCTCGGCTTCGTGCTCGGTGCCGGCTTCGGCGTCGCGCTGGCCTTGATGATCGTGCACAGCCGCGTGCTGGAGCGGAGCCTGTTGCCCTGGATAATCTGCTCGCAGATGGTCCCGATCCTGGCGCTGGCGCCGATCTTCATCGTGGTCCTGGGCGCGCTCGGGCTGCAGGGGCTGCTGCCAAAGGCGATCATCTCGGCCTATCTCTGCTTCTTTCCGATCGCGATCGGCATGGTGAAGGGTTTTACCTCGCCCGACCCGCTGCAGATCGAACTGATGCGGACCTGGTCGGCGACGCCGCGCCAGGTGCTGTGGAAATTGCGCTGGCCGGCGGCCGTGCCCTTCCTGTTTGCCAGCCTCAAGGTCGCGATCACCATCTCGCTGATCGGCGCGATCGTGGCCGAGTTGCCGACTGGCGCCGAAGCCGGCATCGGCGCCAGGCTGCTGGCCGGCTCCTATTATGGCCAGACCGTGCAGCTCTGGAGCGCACTGGTCGCCTCCGCGGTGCTGTCCTGGGGGCTGATCTCGATCATCGCTCTCGTCGAGCGCGGCGTGAACCGAAGCATGGGCGCGCGCTGATGGATCCGCGCAAGTTCCGGCTCGGTTTGTTATTGGCCCTGGCGGCGATGGCGCTCGCCTTCGCAGCTCCGCTTGGGCATGGCGCACCGGCGCTGCTGCTGCGGCCCGGCCTGTGGCAGGCCAGCACCGGTGCTGCCGTATTGTTCGGACTGGCGGCGTGGTTTGCGGATTGGCGCGCCATTGTGCCGGGCCTTGCGGGGGTGATCATCACCGCTTCCATATCGCTGTTGCTGCTTCGCGACCCCGGCATCGCGGGCGCGGCCGCCGCTGGCTTCTGGGCGATCGTGGTCGCAGCCTGGCTTGCCGCCGCCATGGCCGTGGTCGCGCTCGCCGCGCAGCGTCCGATCCGCCAGGAGCGGCGGAGGCTGATCAATATCGCGGTACCGCTGTTGTTCGGCGCGACCGTTTTTTATCTCTGGGAAGTCGCCGTGCGCGGCTTCGGCGTGCCGGCGGTGCTCCTGCCTTCGCCCAGCGCGGCCGCGGCCCGCTTTGCTGCCTCGCTGCCGGTACTCGCCGGCGATTTCAACCAGACCTTCATCCGCGGCGTGCTGATCGGCTATACAATCGGCTGCGGTTCCGGGCTATTGGTCGCGATTCTCGCGCATCGCTTCGAATTTCTCGGCCGCGGCCTGTTGCCGCTCGGTAACTTCTTTTCCGCGCTGCCTCTGGTCGGCATCGCGCCCATCATGGTGATGTGGTTCGGCTTCGACTGGCCATCGAAGGCCGCGGTGGTGGCGCTGGTCACCTTCTTTCCGATGCTGGTCAATGCCATCGCCGGGCTTTCGGCCGCGGGCCATATCGAGCGCGACCTGATGCGTTCCTATGCAGCCGGTCCCCGGCAGAGCCTGGCCAAGCTCTATCTGCCGGCGGCGCTGCCCTTCATCTTCAACGCGCTCAAGATCAACGCGACCCTGGCCCTGATTGGCGCGATCGTTGCAGAGTTTTTCGGGACACCGACGCAGGGCATCGGGTTTCGCATCTCGACCGAGGCAGGCCGCATGGCCATCGACATGGTCTGGGCGGAGATCGCGCTCGCGGCCCTCGCCGGAATGGCATTCTACGGTTTTGTCACGCTGGCCGAACGCGCGACAACTTTCTGGCATCCCTCGTACCGGACCTAGGTCGGCAAGGTTCTCAAGCTTTGGAGTTTTCGATGAAACAACGTCTTGCCCTGGCCGGTCTCGCGCTGGGCCTCGCTGTCAGCAGCGCGGAGGCCGCCGACACCGTCACCATCCAGCTCAAATGGGTCGCGCAGGCCCAGTTCGCCGGCTACTTCGTTGCAAAGGACAAGGGTTTCTACAAGGAAGCCGGCCTCGACGTGACCATCAAGCCGGGCGGTCCGGACGTCGCGCCACCCCAGGTGATCGCCGGCGGTGGCGCCGACGTCGTGGTCGACTGGATGCCCTCGGCGCTGGCCTCGCGCGAAAAAGGCGTGCCGTTGGTGAACATCTCCCAGACCTTCAAGAAGTCCGGGCTGGAATTGACCTGCCGTGCCGACACCGGCATCAAGAAACCGACCGATCTGAAGGGCAAGACCGTCGGCATCTGGTATGGCGGCAACGAATATCCGTTCCTGTCCTGGATGTCGAAGCTCGGCTACAAGACCGACGGCTCGGAGGGCGGCGTGAAGGTCATCAAGCAGGGCTTCAACGTCGATCCGATCCTGCAGAAGCAGGCCGACTGCGTCTCCACCATGACCTACAACGAGTATTGGCAGGTGATCGACGGCGGCTTCAAGCCGAGCCAGCTCGTCGTCTTCAAATATGAAGACGAGGGGGTCGCCACGCTCGAGGATGGACTCTATGTCCTGGAGAAGAACCTGAAGGACCCCGCCTTCGTCGCCAGGATGGCGAAGTTCGTGAAGGCTTCGATGAAGGGCTGGGAATATGCCAGGGCGCATCCGGACGAAGCCGTGAAGATCATCCTTGCGACCGACACCACCGGCGCCAAGACCGAAAAGGACCAGAAACGGATGATGGGCGAGATCGGCAAGCTGCTCGGCGATGCCGACGGCAAGCTCGACGTCAAGGATTACGATCGCACCGTCGCCACCTTGATGGCCGGCGGCTCCGATCCCGTCATCACCAAGAAGCCGGAAGGCGCCTATACCTTCGCGGTCTACGACGCGATGAAGAAGTGACGGCGCCATAACGCGAACTGGAAGGACGGAATATCGATCCCGTCCTTCGCTGTCATGACAAGACGCTTGGACCAGACAGCGCCGCCGGCGATGGCCTGGATCGTGATCAGTGGCCGCGCCGATCGCGAATGCTCGGTGGTGGACCTGGCGGCTACCACTGCGAAGGTCGTCGTCCAGGATGGCACCGGAATCCCCGATCGCTTCGAGCTTGCTTTCTTTCAGGCGGTTGACAAGCGGCGCAAGTGCGAAGTCATCTGGCGCCGCGGCAGGATGCTCGGCATCAGATTCCTCGCATGAGCGCAACCCTTCCTGCCAGGATCGGCCTACGACAAACCGGACTTTAACCCGCAAACATTGCAGATCAGCACCATGGCGGCAGACGACATCCATCTGGTGAGCCACCCCCTCGTTCAGCACAAATTGTCGCTGATGCGGGACCGCGAACGCTCGACCAAGGGTTTTCGCGAGCTCCTGAACGAGATCGGCATGCTGCTCTGTTATGAAGTCACCCGCGACCTGCCGCTGGAGATGGTCGACATCGAGACGCCGATCGCGCCAATGAAGGCACCACAGATTGCGGGCAAGAAGCTGACGCTGGCGCCGATCCTGCGCGCGGGCGTCGGCTTTCTCGATGGCATGCTGGCGCTGATCCCCTCGGCCCGCGTCGCGCATATCGGCCTGTACCGCGATCCGAACACGCTGGAAGCGGTGGAGTATTACTTCAAGGCACCCCAGGATCTGTCGGACCGAACCGTGATCCTGATGGATCCGATGCTGGCGACGGGAAACTCGGCCTGTGCGGCGGCCTCCCTCCTGAAGGCCCGCGGCGCCAGGGACATCCGTTTTGTTTGCCTGTTGGCCGCGCCCGAGGGCATCGCGCAATTTCGAAAGCTGCACGGCGACATCCCGATCTGGACGGCCGCGGTCGACGAACGGCTGAACGATCACGGTTACATCGTGCCGGGCCTTGGCGACGCCGGCGACAGGATGTTCGGCACCAAATAGCCGGCGCTACAACAAGCCGAGATCACAGCGCCGACCGCGTAGAGCATGATCCGGAAAAGTGTGCAGCGGTTTTCCGAAAAGATCATGCTCAAACACAAAGATAGAGGGGATGACGATTCGAAGAAACGTCATCCCGCTCTATAGCCGCGATGAAGATAGCGGTCCAGCGTGAGCCCTTCGGTCGATATGTCCGGCTTGCGCCGAAGCAACAGGTCGGTGACGAGGCGGCCGGCCCCGCAGGCCATCGTCCAACCCAGCGTTCCGTGGCCGGTGTTGAGATAAAGGTTGGCGTATCGGGTCTGGCCGATGATCGGCGGCCCATCCGGCGTCATCGGGCGCAGGCCGCTCCAGAACAGCTCCTGCCTGAAATCGCCGCTCTCCGGAAACAGATCGCGCAGCGAGCGCTCCAGTGTCATGCGCCGGGTCGGCGAAAGCCTGATCCGGTAGCCTCCGACCTCGGCGGTGCCGCCGACGCGAATGCGCGACCCCAGGCGCGTGATCGCGACCTTGTAGGATTCGTCCATGACGGTCGACTGCGGCGCCCGCGCTTCGTCGATCAGCGGCAAGGTCAGTGAATAGCCCTTCACGGGATAGACCGGAATATCGATGCCGATCGGCCGCAGCAACAAGGGCGAGAAGCTGCCGAGCGCCATGACGTAGCCATCCGCCGCGATCGGCCCGGCGTCGGTGATCACCGATTCGATGCCGGCGCCTCCGGTCGCCAGCCGCTCGATCCTCGTATTGAACGCGAAGCGAACGCCGATCTGCTCCGCGAGCGCCATCAGCCTTTGCGTGAAAAGATGACAGTCGCCGGTCTCGTCCTGGGGCAAGCGCAGTCCGCCGACAAACGTCACCGGCGAGAAGTCCAGTCCCGGCTCGACCTTGATGCAGTTCTCGCGATCGAGGATCTCGAAAGGCACGCCGTAGTGCTTGAGGATCTCCACGTCGCCGCCGATGTCGTCGAGCTGCGACTGCTTGCGGAAGAGCTGCAGAGTGCCTTTGCTGCGATGATCATAGGCGATGCCGGTCTCGGCACGCAGGGCCCGCAGGCTGTCACGGCTATATTCGGCGATCGGCACCATCCGCGATTTGTTGACCGCGTAGCGATGCGAGGTGCAGTTGCGCAGCATCTGCAGCATCCAGCGCCACATCGCCGGATCGAACTGCGGTCGAACCACCAGCGGGCCGTATTTGTCGAGCATCCAGCGAACCGCCTTGAGCGGCACACCGGGTCCGGCCCAGGGCGAGGCATAGCCCGGCGAGATTTCGCCGGCATTGGCACAGCTCGTCTCCAGCGCCACGCCGTTCTGGCGATCGATGACTGTCACC
>JAFAUV010000134.1 GCA_019243075.1 Bradyrhizobium sp. | reverse complement strand
CGCATCAAGCCTTATTATCTGCACCATGGCGATCTGGCGCCCGGGACGGCGCATCTGCGCACCACGCTTGCGCATGGACAGGAGCTGATGCGCACCTTGCGGGGCAGGGTATCCGGACTATGTCAGATGGATTACGTGCTTGACATTCCCGGCGGCGCCGGCAAGTCGCCGGTCGGTCCCGCCTATGTTTCGCCACAGGATTCTCCGGGCCGCCAAGGTGAAGTCGGCGATGAAACACGCTATCGTGTGATCGACTATTGCGGCGGCGTGCATATCTATCCGCCACAACCCTGAACAACGGGCCGCCCGATAGCATCTTGACCGCATCTTAAAGGCAACTGGTTAAAGGCAACTGGAGGAGCACATGAAAAGAACAATCATCTCGGTGGCGCTCCTGCTGGTGATCGGCGTGCCTTCCGCCATTGCGCAGAGCGGCAACTCGGGATCGGGCGCCTCGAAGAGCTCTGGCGTCCTGCCAGCGCCGGTCGGTCATCGCCAGCCGCGCCCCAGCGACGTGCCGAATGAGAGGAACCTCTCCAATCCGAACGATCCCGTCAACAAGGACGACGCGCTGCTCGACAAGAAGATCAAGAGCATCTGCCGCGGCTGCTGACTTCCAGGCCGGGGCTTACCGGAACGGCTCTTCAGGGTGCGCGGGTCGCGCCGGACACTTGACGCCTCCGCGGCGACTGTCGCAGGGTGGCTATGTTGGCTAGAGTGAGTCAGGACGAGATGGTCCAACTTTCCGATAATATCGAAGCGCTCGCGCGCATGATCGCTGCCGCGCGCGGTGTGTCGGTCGAAGACGCCGTGGCTTGGGCCATCGAGGAAGGCGCCCACCGTTCTGGCCTGGCGCGGCCCCGTCGCCGAATGACCGGCGCGCAGATGCTGGCGGTCGGAGATGAGATCGCGGCGCTTCCATTGCTTGATCCGCGCAGTCCGAGGGAGATCATGCAAGAAATAAACGACGCATGATCGTGGTCGATAGTTCGGCGGTCAGCCGGATATCGACCTCGGTGGAACGCGGCCGCCCGCAGGCGGCCGCTGCTGTCCTCACGCGGCGGATTCCACCAGGGTGAGCTGGGGGACCATCTCCTTGCCTTTGGTCTCGGGGCTGAACAGCAATGTGATGACGAACACGATGGCCGCGCCGGTGGTGGCGGCCAGCATCGGAATGGCAAAGCCGAGCGGTTGACCGGCGGCGAAGATGGTCAGCACCGGTCCGGTGAAGCCGGCCCAGATCGCGCCCTGGTGATAGCAGAAGCCCGATGCGGTGGCGCGCACCTCGGTGGGAAAGCGCTCGGTCAGATAGGACGGGTTTTGTCCATAGATCGCGCCCAGGAATGCTCCCTGCAGGATGAAGGCGCCGGCTACCACGGGATAGGAATCGGGGATCAGGTAGAACGGCGTGACCAGCATGCCGATGGCGGCCGGGACGATCATCGCCCATCTGCGGCCGAATATATCGGCCAGGAAGCCCCAGAAGCCGCTGGCCAGGAACGCCACCAGGTTGGCGAGTGCGATCGGCATGGCGACCATCGCCGCACCCAGATGCAGATCCTTCTGCAGGTGCGTGGCGAACATGCCGTAGACGGAGTAGTAGATCACAAAACCGCTCGCCATCCACAGGCAGGCCATCATGGTGTTGCCGAGGATGCGGCGGCGGAAGATGTCGAGCAGCGGCGCGCGAAATTCCTGGTGCTGCTCGCGTTGAATGCGGCGGTTCTCCACCCACACTTTCGGTTCCTTGACGTAGAGGCGGATCCACACGACGCTCAAGGCCGGCAATACGCCGAGGATCAACAGGCCGCGCCAGCCGATCTTGTCGTAAAGCAGCCCGTAAGCCGCGCTCGACAGCAGGAAGCCGATGCTCCATGACCCCTGCAACACACCGCTCATCAGGCCGCGCGAGCGGGCAGGCCACGATTCCATGGCGAGCGCGGCGCCGGCAGGGCACTCCGCGCCCATGCCGATGCCGAGCAGCGCCCGGAACAGGAACAGAAAGGCAAAATTCGGCGCCACGCCGGCCAGCAGATTGCAGATCGAGTACCACAGGATCGAGATCATCAACGGCGTCTTGCGGCCGACGCGGTCGGCGAGCCAGCCGGAGCCGACCGCGCCCACCAGCCGCAGCCACAGCGTGATGGTGAAGACGGCGGTCACCTCGATCAGGGGCACCTGGAATGATTCCGCGATCGGCACCATGATCAGGAGAAAGATGGTGAAGTCGAACGCATCGAGGGTCCATCCGAGCCAGGCGGCGATCCATGCGACCCACTGATCCCTGGTAGGCTCTTTCCACCACGGCACTTGGCCGGGCATGTCAGCCGTCATCGTCATCTCGCGTTCCTCCGTTGCTGGCTAGGTCGTATTCATGCTCCAAATGTTGTCGGTGAACGGCCGCCCGTGCCGTCCCGAGTATCGGGCGACCAACGCCGGCAGCCGAAATTGCAATTTCCAAAAGAGCGATGTCCGCCTTGCTGGCGGAGGTGCTTGCGTCGGGCTCGGTCCGCTTGATCTGCGGCTCGCGGACGCTGCACGTTGTCGGTCATTCGCCGCCTCAGTATGTCACGCGCCCGCCGCATGACAAGGCAAGCGTGGCGGGAGCCATCCGACTTTGGCAGCAAAGCAACAGCGGTTTGCGATCATGCGCCCTTCTGCCAGCTCGTGATGCATCGCAGCACCGCTCAGGCGGAGATGTCCCGGAACGTTTCGCACCTCGCTCGCTGTCTCGCCGCGGCCGCGTCTGCCAGCACTTCAAGCGCGGATACCGTTGTCTCCCAATCGATGCAGCCGTCGGTGATGCTCTGGCCATAGGTCAGGGCCACGCCGGGAAGCACGTCCTGGCGTCCGGCGACCAGATGGCTCTCGATCATCACGCCCATGATCCGCCGTTGCCCGGCGCAGAGCTGTCGGGTGATGTCGGCGATCACCTTGGGCTGGTTCTCCGGCTTCTTGCCGCTGTTGGAATGGCTGGCATCGATCATCAGGCGATCGCCGATGCCGGCGCGGTGAAGCTCGGCCGCCGCCGCTTCCACGCTTGACGCATCATGGTTCGGCGCGCGGCCGCCGCGCAGGATGATGTGGCAATCCTGGTTGCCGGCCGTCGAGGCGATCGCCGAGCGCCCGCCTTTGGTTACCGCCATGAAGTGGTGGGGATGCGAGGCCGATTTCACGGCTTCGGCGGCGATGCGCACGTCGCCGTCGGTGCCGTTCTTGAAACCGACCGGGCAGGACAGGCCGGAGGCGAGCTCGCGGTGGATCTGGCTTTCCGTGGTGCGCGCGCCGATCGCGGCCCAGGCGACGAGGTCGGCGAGATATTGCGGTGTCGTCATGTCGAGGAATTCGGCGCCCGCCGGGAGCCCCAGATTGTTGACGGCCGAGAGCACGTTGCGGGCGAGGCGGAGCCCCTTGTTGATGTCGAAACTGCCGTCGAGATCGGGATCGTTGATGAGCCCCTTCCAGCCGACGATGGTGCGCGGCTTCTCGAAATAGACCCGCATGACGATCTCGAGCCGGTCGGCGAGGCGCTCGCGCAAGGCGGCAAGGCGGGTGGCGTAATCGATGGCCGCCGCGGGATCGTGGATCGAGCAGGGACCGACGACGACGAGCAGGCGGTCGTCGGCTCCGTTAAGGATGGCGTGAATGGCGTTGCGCGCGCCGATTACCACCCGCGTCGCGGTCAGCGTGCGCGGTGTCTCGCGCATCACCTCGTCGGGCGTACTCAGCTCCCGCAATTCCTTGATGCGCAGGTCGTCGGTGGTACTCAACATGGCAGGCTCCCGTGGGAACGACCTGCCGGCCAAACAAAAGCCGCCAGGTGGTGGCGGCTTGGTTCGGACTTGATGCTGCAATTCTCTTCAGATTGAGCGCGATCCTCCCACCGCCAGCGAGCTGTCGTAGCCGAAATACCAGAAGTAGCTGGGGGCGAAGTTGATCATGGGCGCTCTCTTAGCCCACGCCCTCCGGCTTGTCACCCCTAAAGCGCGGTGATTTTGATCAGCGCGCGTCGGCCGCTTGTTCTGCGCCACGCTTATCCGAGAACTGCTACACATTTTCCGGATCATGCGCCCGGTCAGGGCGCACCGTTGCGGGCCGCCAGCGCCATGCCGATCAGCGTGGCACCGCCGAACAACAGATTGATGCCGACCAGAAGGCCGATCGCCCATTCCGCCGAGCCGGGCAGACCGGCAATGATGAAAAAGGCGATGATGAGGTCCATCAGGCCCGCGACCAGGAGCCACGACCAGCGCCCCGACAATTCACGGCGGTGCTCCAGCGCATACATGATGGTGGTAACGCCTTCGGCCAGGAAATAGGCGCCGATCACGATGGTGAGCGTGAGCACGCCTTGCAGCGGCCGTGCCAGCAGGATGCCTCCGGCCAGCACCGCCAGCGCCGCCGAAATCAACGACCACCAGAAGCCCGGCATGTGGCGGGCCCAATAGGTCGCGATCAGCCCGGCGACGCCGCTGATCAGGAACATCCAGCCGAGGAAGATCGTGACCGCAAGGCTTGCCAGCGGCGGCACGATCATGGCGGCAAGGCCGATGATGGCCAGCAGGATGCCCTCGAACAGGAAGGCCTTCCAATGCTCGCGCACCGCGGCGCTCATCTTCGACTGTAATTTGTTCAGATCGTCGGGAACGGTCATTGAAGCTCTCCCTGTGCGGGCACGCCGGATCAGCCGATCTTAGCCGTGACCGGGGGCCGCCGGAAAGCCCTCGGCCGCACCGCGCATGCGGTTGCGGCCGGCAATATAGATCGCGGTTGTGACAACCAGGAGCGCGCAGCCGAGCCCGATCGAAGCCAGACCGATCGGGATCAGCACAAAAGCGAGATTGCGGTCGGGATTGAGCAGCCAGTGGTGCACCGAGGTCAGCACGAACACCAGCCCGATGAAGCCGGCGCCCCCGCCGCCGACCAGCGCCGCCCACATTTTGCGGAGTTGGCTGAGCCGCTCGCGGTCGAGCGCGGTGCGCGGGGCGTGATGGCGGGCAAGGCGCCGCACCAGCCGCATGGCAAATCCGATCGAGGAAAAGCCGATCAGGATGCTGGCGAGCCCGAGCCAGAGCCGCGCGGAGGAATCGATGTCGCCATCCTTCTGCAGCATCAAAAGCGGAAAGTCGAACCCCGCATGCAGCGCGACGGGACCTGCGAGCATCAGCATGTAGCTGGAGATGCGGGCCCAATCGCGGTGGAGCCGATGGGCGCCGAGCGCGGTGCCGCTGCGTGCAATCGCGAGATAGGCGCCGGCGATCACACCGAGCGCGCCATGAAACGGCACGGTCAGGATGCTGCGCAGCGCCGCCAGCGAGCGCCACATCTCCGCATGCTGCACCAGATAAGCGAGATTTTCGTAAGCGGCAAAGCCGAGTCCTGCGGCCGCGCCATAGACCACGGTATCCATGGGATCGGCGAACGGCCGCCGGTGCAGCGTCACGGCGGCGATCACCACGATCTTCACCGTCTCTTCCGGCAGCGCGACGCCGAACACGGCATGCTGAACCTGCGCCAGCCAGGGATCGGCGGGAGCATCGAACAGATCGGCGAAGGGGGCGCGAACGATGCCGAGCAGGAGGATGCTGGCCGCGCCGAGGGCAAACGCGGTCCAGACCTTCAGCGGCGGACCGGGGCGCTCGCCGGCCGCCACCACAAGCCAAAGGATCAGCAGCGCCGGCGCGACCGCGGCCGTACCGATCACGGTGGGCAGGGATTCGAGCAGGTTCATCTGAATCGCAGATAGATCATTTTCCAGATCACGCTACCAACTCCACCGGCCTGACGACCTTTCGTCGCATGGTCTGGTCTCGGCAATCAATATCGGTCCGGCACCATTTCGGGCACGATCCTGTTTCGGGAACTGCGCGCTCGAGCTTACGCTGACCTGACAGCAGACCCGCGATCACGAGATCAGCAGCCGCGGCAGATGCTGTTCATCTTCGCATGCAGCAGCGCATCGTCAGAGCTATCGGAGCCGTCCGAGACGTCGGGGTCGGCGCTGCCCGCAGTCCCGTCGGGTCTCGTCAGCGGAATATGATGCGAGGGACGCGGCAGCGGGATCGGATAGGTGGCGATCGGCGGATTGATCTTGTCATAGCACGTCAGCCGAGCCGCCGGATCCGTCAGGGTTTTGCAATCCTGCGTTTCGGCACAGGCCGTCCCGCCGACCGCCGACATCGCAATCATTGCCGCAAGGAATTTCATCTTCGGTCTTCCATCGGCGCAGGAACAGCGGATCACGGCAGCCGCATGCGGCGAATCCTTCGGATTGGTCAGTCAGATCAGCGGGTTTTAAAAGTTTCTCAAGATCAAAATGCGTGCAATTTCGGCGCTGTCCCGGGGCAGATTTGCGACAGCCGGCGGAACCGAAGGGCAGGTTGCGCGTGATAGATTGCACCCGGGCTGAGCAAGGAGGCACTTCGGTGGCTTTTTTTCACGGGGCGGAAACGCATCTGAGATCCGTGCTCAAGGCCGTGAGCTGGCGCACCTTGGGCACGCTCGACACGTTTGCGATCAGTTGGTTCATGACTGGCAGGGTGGAGATTGCGGGCTCGATCGCTGGAATGGAGATCATCACCAAGATCGCCTGGTATTATCTCCACGAGCGGATCTGGGCGATCATCCCCTGGGGACGGCGCCCCCTCAATCGGCTGGCCTAGGCAAAGATCGGTGAGCCGGCCTCGTTAATGCGTGCCGGCGACGCGATCGAAACCGGTCCATCGCCGACGCGCCTCACTGCGGCTTGGCTTCGGCGCTTCCGGTCTTGGTCTTTGTCTTGGCGGTTTTGGTCGCGGCCGCCTTCGGCGCGTCGCTCCGCACGGCGCCCCAGGGATCGCTGGAGCCCTTGTCGGGAATAGCGCCCAGCGATCGCTGGTAGGCCTCGGCGGCGGCTTTGTCGGCCGCCTTCTGAGCAGCCGTCTTTTCCTTGTCCTCCTCACCATAGCGAGGCACGTGGTTGTCCTGGGCAAAAGCAGGCGCAGCCAGTGAAGCGCTGATCGCAATGGCCAGAAGAAAACGCATCGATAGCTCCTTCGATTTGCTGCGAAGATAGCCGAACGGGCGTTGTGTCGAAACCAAAAAGCACTATTCCTCGCCCACCGGAACCCCGGCATCGGCCGGATCGTTGAGGCTGCAGACGAACTGCACGAACTGCATACGGAGGGTTCTGGTGATGAAAAAACTCTTCATTCTCAGTGTCGCGCTGTGCGTCGGCTATTCCGCCACTGCCTTCGGCCGCGGCGGCGGCATGGGGTCGCACCATTCCTCGGCAACAGGCGGGGCAGCCGGCACCAATCCGAGCACGCCAGGCACCAATTCGCTCGGCACCGCACTGTCATCGGGCCGCGCCGGCGGCGCGCAGAAGGGGCCGGCGCTCGGCACCGGCAATCCGGCCGTGGACCGCGACGATGCCCGCGTCGCAAAGATGGTGCATTCGATCTGCCGCGGCTGCTGAGGCGGCGTCATCAGGGCGCGGCTCGGCGCGCCGCCATCGTTGCTATCCAAGGAAAAAAGAAGCCGCCCGATGGCGGCTTCTGCATCACGACAGGGGGCAGGGGGCTACCATTCGACCCACTTCTCGCCCCGCCAATAACCGCGGCCCTCGTGCTCGCGGAATGTGAACTTCTCGCGGGGGCCCCAACGCCAATTGTCTTCATGCACGACGATACCCGCCTCATGCGGATAGTCGTAGGCCTCATGGGTATGCCAGCAGACATGCCCCTGGCAGACAATGGCCGCGGATGCGCCCACCGATGATGCCGCCAGTATTCCCGCGCCCATGGCGGCGCCGATGAGGGTTTTGGCCAATCTACTCATTTTGTCTCCTTCAAGAACATCGCCCGGCCAGCAAACGACGCAATCGGCATTCGGTTCCGTCAAAACGGCAGATGGTCCGTCACAGCGCGATCCTCGCGAGTTCCGCCAGGGTTGTCGGCCGAATGGCAGCCTGGCGCAGGCAGCCGGCCGCAATTCCTTTCGCCATCCGGGTCGGTGCGTTTGGTCCGGGAATGTCGCAACCCTTTTTGCGGTTTGTCAGAAATCAGAGATACACTGGCGATTTCGCCGGCCTCTAAAGGCGCTGGCGCTCCCTAGCGGAATCGAACCGCTCTCTCCACCGTGAAAGGGTGGCGTCCTGACCGATAGACGAAGGGAGCAAAATCCTCGTTAAACCAATGCTTTATAGCGAGGATTTCGCCGTGCTGCGGAAGCCGTCGAGGCGGCCCGCTAGCACGGCGGCGAACGTATAGTGGCGTTTGGGCGGGCCGGCAAGCCGCAACCCCATCCCGTTCCGGCAGGCGGTGGAATACCGGCAAACGCGGACTAGCGATGCGGATTGGCGACCCGGATTGGCGACCCGGATTCTTAGGTTGATGCAACGGTTTCTAAAGGGCCGGAAGCGTAAGGGGTAGGGGGCGAGGAGCGGGACATGCCGGCACCGAAGAAGCGGGAAGCGCGCAAGCTGTTAGGGCAATCGGCGTGGATCACGCTCGATGGCGGATTTGCCGCGCGCCACTGCGTGGTGCAGGACATATCGAGCTCCGGTGCCCGGATCAGGCTCGAGGAGGCCGATGCGTTGCCGGCCGTCCTGCGGCTGGCATTCTCGCGCGATGCGCGCACCGGCCACAAATGCCAGGTGGTCTGGCGGCGCGGCAAATCCGCCGGCGTCAAATTCGTGCGCTAGTGAAACGGCGCCGCCCGCGCTAGAAGGCGGGCATGCGAAACATCCTCGTCAAGGTCTTTGGACACGCGGTCTGCTGATCCGGCGTCCTATCGCTGATGATGACCTCGCCTTCTTCTCGACCTGGTGTCCGGCAGGAACATCAATTGAAACGCTGGTCGCGGTCGAAGGCCATCGATGGGCGATCGAAGACAGCTTTGAAATTGCGAAAAACGAATTCGGGCTCGATCACACGAGAGCAGATCCTGGCATGGCTGGCACCGTCATGTGTCCTTGGTGATGCTCGCATTCGCCATGATGGCCGCCATCCGGCATCGCGCCAATCCGACGCCCAAAAAAAAGAAACGCTACGGCGAAACTATAGTGCCCATCTCATCGGCCGTGGCGCGCCATTTCGTCAAGGTGCGAAATCGCGGCCTGCGGTCACCTTTTCCGCGCAATTGCTCCCGGGGCAGCCCAGCGGGATGGCCAAACTCAAACTGGGGCGGATCGATTGGCAGCCGCCGCGGCGAACGGAAGAGGCGACCGTAAGGAGAGCGACGGCTACCGCGCAGCAAACTCGTTCAAGGCATCAAGCACCAGAGGCATAAAACGGTTGCCGCCACCATGTCCGGCGTCATCGAGAATGTGTAGCCGGCTGGTCGTCCATCGACGCGACAGCTGCCAGGCGGTTATCAACGGGCCGCTGACATCGTATCGCCCGTGGATCAGAACTCCGGGAATGCCGTTTAGTTTAGGAGCATTGCGGATCAACTGGTCCTCTTCGAGAAAAGCCGCGTGGCGCCAGTAATGTGTAACAAGCCGGGCAAAACGCAGGCGGAACTCCGGATCCTGATAGCGCAAATTTGGTGCATGACCGGGCGTCAACGAAATATGCGCATCCTCCCACGCGCACCATTCGCTTGCCGCGCGATCGCGAAGCGCTGGGCCTGCCTGAGCGAGCATCGTTGCATAAGCATCGACCAGCGACAGGTGGCGCAGATGGTGGGGAATTGCGCCCTCGAAACGCTCCCATTCCCGCGGGAAGATTCGCCCAACATCCTCTGTAATCCATTGCACCTCACGGCGTGAGGTCGTGGTTACGAATCCCAATACCAATGCATTCACTCGATGGGGATGAGCCTGGGCATAGGCTAGGCCGAGTGTGGTGCCCCAGGACAGACCGAGAATGGTCCAGCGATCCACGCCGAGCATTACGCGCAACATCTCAATGTCGGAAACCAAGTGCGTTGTGGTGTTTGCAGTGAGGTCAGCGCTGTCGTCGCTCGCCAGCGGTCGGCTACGCCCCGACCCGCGCTGATCGAATAGCACGGCGCGGTAGAGGCTCGGATCAAAGAAGCGCCGCTGCCCCACGGAGCAGCCCGAGCCTGGGCCACCGTGCAGAAACAGCGCGGGCTTGCCCTCGGAATTGCCGCAAGTCTCCCAATAGACCTCATGCCCGTCTCCCACATCGAGCAAACCATTCGCGTATGGTTCGATTGGCGGAAACTGCAACGACATTGGCGGAGTCCTCGATTTTGGGGACAATACGGCGGCGCTTCAAGGTCGACCGCACTCAGGGGGTTCGAGGGGCATATGATCGCAGCCGGCTGATCGTCCTGCTGATCGAGCGCGGCGGCTTCTAGCTCATCGGCACCGTCAGCTGCCTAGCAAAACTGGGCCGGCTGGCGATATCGGCATACCAGCGCTCGACATGGGCGAAGGCTGGCTTCGTGATCCCCGTAAAACCGAGCCAGCGGCGCGCGAAGGCGCCGACCGCGATATCGGCGATGGTGAACTGATCGCCCTCGAAATAGCGGCGCGTCGAAAGCTGGCGGTCGGCGATCGCCCACACCGGGGCTTCGGCGTCGACGTCCTTCTGGATCTGCGCCATGTCCTGCTTTTCCCTGGGCGTACGGACCAGCGCCCAGAACACCGGGCGGTCGACCGGCTGCACCGTGGAGAGGGTCCAGTCGAGCCAGCGGTCCACCGCCGCACGCTGCTTCGGATCGATCGGGTAGATCGGCGTGCCCTTGCCATAGGCCATGCAGAGATAGCGCATCACCGAGTTGGATTCCCACAGCACATAGTCGCCGTCGACCAGCGTCGGCACGCGGCCGTTCGGATTCATGGCGAGATATTCCGTCTCGTTGTTCTTGCCGAACTGCATCCCCGCGTCGATGCGCTCATAGGGGAGGTCGAGTTCGGCCAGGCACCACAGCACCTTCATCACGTTGACCGAATTCGACCGTCCCCAGACCGTCAATCCCTTCGCCACGCCTGTCTCCCCGGTTGCACCGGCTGACTCCTACGAAGGTCATAACGGAATTCGGCAAGACGCGCGCGCAAAAAAGCCCCGCACGCGGCGGGGCCTTCTTCCTTTGGCACCATGCGGCGCGTCCGGCATCAGTGGCCGAAGAACAGCCACAGCAAGATGATCACCGGGATCGGCACGCCCAACAGCCAAAGCAGAATACCTCTTCCCATCGCAGGCTCCTCCATGATTCCTCGTGGAGGGCTAACGCGGAGGCCTGGCCGTGGTTCCTTGGCCTTCGCGCGCGAGGGCTGCCACATGGGCCTACCAGTGGCCGGTGTTCGGCATCGAACTCCAGGGCTCGG
The DNA here is from genome assembly GCA_019243075.1 of Bradyrhizobium sp. Lineage (GTDB taxonomy): Bacteria > Pseudomonadota > Alphaproteobacteria > Rhizobiales > Xanthobacteraceae > Bradyrhizobium. The sequence continues at coordinate 1,571 of JAFAUV010000134.1, read as the reverse complement.
CCGGCGCCTTCGGCTCGCCCTTCTGCAGCAGCTCGATCGAATGCAGGTCGGGCGAGCGCACAAAGGCCATGTTGCCGTCGCGCGGCGGACGGTTGATGGTGATGCCCATCTTCACCAGCCTGTCGCAGGTCGCGTAGATGTCGTCGACCTCATAGGCAAGGTGGCCGAAATAGCGGTCCTCGCCGTATTTCTCCTCGTCCCAATTGTAGGTCAGCTCCACCAGCGGCGCGCCGCGCGTTTGCGGCAGCTTCTTCAGTTGGTCGACATCCTCCGGCGCGCAAAGAAACACCAGCGTGAAGCGGGCCTTGTCGTTGTCGATGCGGCGGACTTCCTTCAGCCCCAGCGCATCCCGGTAAAATTTCAGCGCGGTGTCGAGATTGCGCACGCGCAGCATGGTGTGGAGGAAACGCATTTTGTTCTCCCTGAGGAACGGTTCTGGTTGGCGGCGATCCATAGCAGCAAATCCAGGTCGGGGGCAGGGGCGCGCCCCCCTTTCGTCCTTTCCGAATGTGGCCCGACGGTTGGCGCCGCCCACGGGCTGCGAGTCCGGAACCGCGCTGCGCCCTGCCGTGTTGCGCGTGCGGAACTACTGGAGGAGGACAACATGGATTTCACCAAAGGCGCATTGCTGTGGCTGCTCGGCGTACCGCTGCCGATCATTCTGCTGATCGCGCTGTTCTGGCACCACTAGGCAGGCAAGGCGAGTAGGCAACAAGGCGAGCCCGGCGCCGTCGGGGAACGGCTGTGCCCCGCAAACCACAATCCACCGGCAAAGTTCAACTGAATGTGACCGGCGGATTGCCGGCGATTCCGCGAATCAACTAGACCGCTTTCGGGGCTGGGAAGCGGAGAGTACAGATGAGAGTTGCTTCCCTGGAGAGTGTGTTGGCGGTCGCCACGCTGGTGTCGGCGACCGTGGTGGTGCTGTGGGGACTTAAAATTCTCTACGGCATGTGAACAGGCAGAACGCTTGCGTCGAGCTAGCAACCTCCCGAGGGGCTTCGGCTCAGGCAACCTTCCGCGGCGGCGGAGGTCTGCTGTTCAAACGGGCCGACGCATCCATCCGCGCTCGCGCGCGGCCGCTACCAAGCGAATATTTTAGCGTGACGTTTCATCCGTCATGCCGTGACGATTTGAACGTTCCAGACGAGCCGGAATTTCCTCGATCATCGCTGCCTGCGTTGCCAAAAGGACTCAGTCGAATTCCCTCAATCGAAGTCGAACCTCGAAAGAGATTGACGACGACTCCGGCGGGGCTCTAAACAGGATGGGTCATCAGCAATGAGTATTGATTTTGGTTTCCGGCCGCTCGCAGCCATGCGAGAGCCGGGGGAAAGTATTTGGTTTAAGGCTCTCATGCGCTTCGGGCTTTATTTGATGTTGGTGGCGTTCCTGATCATGGGCGCCGAGGTGGCTTATGCGCTCTATCAGTTGGCCGCTCTGATCCTTTAGGCCGGACCATTGTCGCCGAGGCATCCCTGCCGCACGGCGGATAACCCTATTCAGTTAGGTTAAGAACCACATCGCGTTGCGCAAACCGCGCCTTGCTCTAGGGTCTGGCGGAGCCGCCA
>JAFAUV010000053.1 GCA_019243075.1 Bradyrhizobium sp. | reverse complement strand
GATCGAGCGTGTGCGCGGCCTGTGGGAGCAGAAGAAGCTCACGCTGGTCTTCATCGAGCACGACATGGACATCGTGTTCCAGGTCGCGAGCACCATCCGCGTCCTGTGCTACGGCCGCGTGCTCGCCGAAGGCACTGCCAGCGAGATCCGCAACAACCAGGCCGTCATCGACGCCTATCTCGGCACGGAGGCGCACGCGGCATGAGCGACCTCCTCCGCGCCGAAAGCGTCAGCGCGTTTTATGGCGCGAGCCAGATCCTGTTCGACGTCGATCTCGCGCTCCAGGAAAAGCGCACGCTGGCGCTGCTCGGCCGCAACGGCGCGGGCAAGAGCACCACCATGAAGACGCTGGCTGGAATCGTGCCCGCCAAAGCCGGCCGCATCCTGTTCGCCGGCCGCGACATCACCCGTGCGCCGCCGCATGCGCGCGCCAAGCTCGGCCTCGCCTATGTGCCCGAGGACCGGCAGGTTTTTCCGGAGCACAGCGTCGAGGACAACCTGCTGATCGCGGCCAAGAGCGGACCGGATGGACGACGCGACTGGACGCTGGCGCGCGTCTGGCAGACGTTTCCGCTGCTCGCCAACCTCCGCTCGCGCCAGGCGGGCCGCCTGTCCGGCGGCGAGCAACAGCTTCTTGTGATCGCGCGGGCTCTGATGGGCAATCCCCTGGTCCTGCTGCTTGACGAGCCGAGCGAAGGCCTCGCCCCGATCGTGGTCGCCACCATCGGCAAGGTATTGCGCGAGCTCGGAGCCAACGGCGCCACGATCCTGCTCGCGGAGCAGAACATGCATTTCTGCCTGCGGATCGCCGAACAGGCACTCGTCATCGACAAGGGCAAGGTGGTGCATCGCCAGGACAGCGCCGGCCTTGCCGGGAACGAGGATATCCGTCGGCGCTATCTCGCAATGTAGTGCGCGATTTCGGGGCTGGATTGTCCGATTGCAGACAGGAGGGGGTGACTCCGACCGAAATATGAACTATGAGTCATAATTCATGGCCGGAGGCGGGCCCAGCATGAAGCAATTGCAAGCCACCGCAAAGGTGACGAAGCTCAATCGCCTCGAGCGCAACGCCTGGACCAAGCGGAAGATATTCGACGCGGCCACGAGGATCGTCGGCAAATATGGCTATGCCGAAGCCTCGGTCGCCCGCATCACCGAGGAGGCCGGCGTCGCCCAGGGCACCTTCTACAATCATTTCGAGAACCGTCAGGAACTGCTCGATCAGCTGCTGCCGACCATCGGCCTCGACATGGTGAACTTCATCCGTGCGCGAACCGGCACAGGGCATGCGGCGCGCCAGGAGATCGAACGCTTTGGCGCCTTCTTCGATTTCATCTGCGAGGTCCCGGAATTTCTCCGCATCCTCAACGAGGCCGAGCTGTTCGCGCCGGCTGGCTACCAGAAGCACCTCGACAACATCTCGACGGCCTATGTGCGTATCCTCAGGCGGGCGAGGCAGGCGGGCGCGATCTCTGATTTCAGCGATGACGAGTTCGAAGCCATCGTGCATGTGCTGATGGGCGCGCGCGGCTATCTGAGCCGGCACTATTCCTATTCGGACAAGGGCGTGACTGCGGTCCCCGATCACGTCGTTTCCGCCTACCGCAAGCTGATCACGCGCGGGCTGTTCAAGCCGCCCTTGGGAGACCGAAGATGAGCGCTGACGGACTGGTGCTGGTGACCGGCGGCAGCCGCGGCATCGGGGCTGCGACCGCGACCTTGCTCGCCGATCGCGGAGAGCGCGTGGTGATCGTGGATATCGCGCCGGAGCCGCTTGCAGGAACGGCCACCATCCTCTGGCCCGCTCCCTTCGATGTCGCCAGCGAAGGCGGCGTGATGGCGGGCATCGCCGATATCGAGGCCGCCCATGGCCCGATCACAGCTCTCGTCAACGCCGCCGGCGTGTTCGGCAAGATGCATTCGCTGGAGCGGGTGCGCATGGAGCAATGGGACCGCGAGGTCAATATCGACCTGCGCGGCACTTTTCTCGTCGCCCGCAGCGCGGGCATCCGAATGGCGAAGCGACGGCATGGCGCGATCGTCAATGTCGCGTCGGTCGCCGGCATGACTTCGGGCCCGATCCACGCCTATACCGCCGCCAAGGCCGGCGTCATCCAGCTGACGCAGACGCTCGCCGCCGAATGGGGCCGCTCCGGCGTGCGCGTCAATGCGGTGTCGCCGGGCTTTACCCGCACCGCGGCGCTCGAGGCCGGCATTGCCTCGGGCGCGCTCGAGAAGGAGCGGCTCGCCCGCCCTGCGGCGATGAACCGGCTGGTCGAGCCGATGGAGGTCGCGCAGGCGATCGCGTTTTTGCTGTCGCCGCAGGCGAGCGGCATCACCGGCATCAATCTGCCCGTCGACGCCGGCTTTCTCGCCGGTTCGAGCTGGGAGGCCTATGGCGGATTGCCGCAACCGCCAGCCAGTTAAAGGATGAGACCATGAACATCGAGCTCTCGCCCAAGAAAGTGGACAAGGAACGCGACAAGCAGCTCGACCTGTCGTCGGCGATCGCCGAGGGTGACATTCGCGTGCTGCTGATGGTGCTGGTGCACCTGACCGGCGACGAGAAATGGCTCGAGCCGCCCTACAGGCCGAAGCGCGACGTCCGCCTAATCCCCGATCCCGATGCCGGCGTGCCCCTGGAAATCCAGCACGAGATCCGCGCGGCTGTCGTGAAACTGTTCGAGCATGGCGCGCCGCAGCCGGTCATCACCGATCCCGGCAACGAACTGATCCTCAGGATGATGCGCGCCACGCTCGGCGAGAACGTCGCGCCGGAATATGCGCCGCTGATGCGCGAGGAATTGGGCTTTGTTCCGCGCGAGGCGCGCTGGGCCAAGCGCCCCGCCGAGCCGGTGCTGGCACGGCACCATGTGCTGATCGTCGGCTGCGGCGTGTGCGCGATCGCGCTTGCGGCGGCGCTCGGCAATCTCGGCATTCCCTACACCATCGTCGAGAAGAACGACGAGCTGGGCGGGACCTGGTATGTCAACCGCTACCCCGGCTGCGGCGTCGACACGCCGAACCATTCCTATTCCTACTCCTTTGGTCCGCGAAATCCGTGGACGCGCTATTTCTGCCAGCGCCAGGAGCTGCTCGATTACCTCAAGACGGTCGCCGCCGAATACGGCATCCGCGATCATCTGCGTCTCGGCACCGAGCTGACCTCGTCGCGCTGGGATGAGCACAAGCGCCGCTGGATCTCCACGCTGAAGACCAGCGGCGGCGAGGAAACCTTCGAGTCGACGGTTCTGGTGAGCGCCATCGGCCAGCTCAACGATCCCTTCCCCGCCGCGTTCAAGGGCCAGGAAAATTTCGCGGGCCTCAAGCTGCATTCGGCACTGTGGAACGACGATATCAAGCTCGACGGCAAGCAGGTCGCCGTGATCGGCACCGGCGCGACGGCGATGCAGCTCGTGCCCTCGATCGCCGACCGCGCCGCCTCCGTGACCGTCTATCAGCGCACCGCGCAATGGGCGCGACCGGTCAAGGGCTACTCGGACCCGATCACCGAGGGCGCGCAATGGCTGCTCGCGCATCTGCCGTTTTACGTGCAGTGGTACCGCTTCAACATGTTCTGGCGCTACGGCGACGGCTTGCTGCCGTTCCTGCGCAAGGATCCGGCCTGGCCGCATCCCGAGCGTTCGGTCAACAGGGGCAACGACCGGCACCGGCAGGAGCTGACGGACTTCATCCTGTCGGAGCTGAAGGACCGTCCCGACCTCGTCGAGAAATGCGTGCCGACCTACCCGCCCTATGGCAAGCGCATCCTGCTCGACAACAACTGGTTCAAGACACTGACCAAGCCGAACGTCGAGCTGGTGACGGAGCCGATCGGCCATTTCGCACGAGAAGGGATCGTCACTGCCGATCGCAAGCTGCGCCGGCACGACATCATCGTGATCTCGACCGGCTTCAGGGTGACCGAAATGACCGCGCGGCTCAACATCAGCGGCCGCGGCGGCAAGGACCTCAGAGAGGCCTGGGCCAACGATAATCCGACCGCCTATCTGGGCTTGACCGTGCCCGGCTTCCCGAACCTGTTCGTGATGCTCGGCCCCAACTCCGGGCCGGCGCATGGCGGCAGCGTCATCTTCCAGTCGGAATGCCAGAGCCGCTATATCTCGGCCGCTGTGGTCCAGATGATCGAGCAGGGCATCGCCGCCATCGACGTGCGGCAGGATGTGCATGACCGCTATATCCGCGATGTCGATGCCGAGCACGAGCAACTGATCTGGTCGCATCCGGGCATGACAACCTATTACCGCAACAAGCAGGGCCGGGTGTTCTCGGCGATGCCGTGGCGCTTTGTGGATTATTGGGCCATGACCCACGATCCGGACCTCAGCCAGTATCGGCAGACGGGGGCGCAGCCCGCGTCTTGACGATCTCGCGATAGAGATCGGCATAGCGGCTGGCGCGGTTGCGCCAGGATACATCGGTGGACATCCCGTTCCGCTGAATGGTCCGCCACGCCGGCTTGTCGGCAAAGGCGGCATGGGCCCTCAGCACCGCGCCTGCGAGACGATCCGTGGTCACGGGGGCGAATTTGAAGCCGGTCGCGACGCCGCCCGCCCCATCGGCATCGGCCACGGTATCCTCGAGACCGCCGACACGGGATACGATCGGGACCGCCCCGTATCTCAGTGCACAAAGCTGGGTCAAACCGCAGGGCTCGAACCGCGACGGCACGACGAGGCCGTCGCTGCCGGCCTGGATCAGATGCGCCAGGGCTTCATCATAGCCGATGACGGCGCCGACCTTTCCGGCATGGGCTTGCGCGGCGCCACGATAGCGCTCCTGGAGATCGGCATCGCCGCTGCCGAGCACCGCCAATTGGATGTCCTCGCCCAGCAGCGCCGGAAAGGCTTCGAGCAGGAGATCGAGACCCTTCTGCCAGGACAGGCGGCTGATGACACCCAGCAAAAATGCGTCCGCTCTCGGCTCAAGGCCGAACCGCTGTTGCAGCGCCGCCTTGTTGGCCGCGCGGCGGTCGAGACCGCCCGCGTCGTAACGGCTTGCAATCTGCGGATCGGTCGCCGGATTCCAGACGGACGTGTCGATGCCGTTGAGGATGCCGCTGATGTCGCCGGACCTGGTGCGCAGCAGGCCGCCCAGCCCCATTCCGCCTTCGTCGCTTTGAATTTCGCGGGCATAGGTCGGCGAAACGGTGGTGACCCGATCCGCAAATTGCAGGCCAGCCTTCAGATAGCCGATGTCGCCATAATATTCGACGCCCTGCACGGCGAGGGAGTCCGGCGGCAGGCCGATCGCTTCGAGCATACTGCGCGGAAACCGCCCCTGAAACGCCAGATTGTGCACCGTGATGACCGTGCCCGGACGCGGCCGGCCGCTATAGTGCAGATAGGCCGGCGCCAGCGCCGCCTGCCAATCATGGGCATGCACGATGTCAGGCAGGAACGAGGTGACCGCGCCGAGACCGATATTGTCGGCCATGCGCGCCAGCCCCGCAAAGCGCAGGCCGTTGTCGGGCCAGTCGACGCCTTCTGGGGACAAATAGGGATTTCCCGGACGCGCAAACAGGTGCGGCGCATCGAGCACGAACAGTTTCAGTTCGCCGCACGAGCCCTGGACCAGGCGGCTCGCGCCACCAAAGAACAGCGGCCATTCGAAAATCGCACCCGCTCCGCTCAGCGCCTCCATCACGTCGGGATATCCCGGCACCAGCGTACGGACCTCGACATCATCAGCCGCGAGCGCGATCGGCAACGCGCCGGCGACATCGGCCAGGCCGCCCGTCTTGATGATCGGATAGATTTCAGAGGCAACCGACAGGACGCGGACAGGCGTCATGCATTCAGCCCGTCGATCATCGGCTGCGTGATCAGGCAAATTCCATTCGGCGACATCCGGAAACGCTTGCCGTCAAGTTCGGGGTCTTCGCCGACCACCAGGCCTTCCGGAATCCGCACGCCGCGGTCGATGACAACATTCTTCAGGCGAGCATGCCGGCCGACATCCACGTCGGGCAGGATCACCGCGCCCTCCACCCGGGCATGCGAATGCAGATGCACGCCCGTGAAAAGCAACGAGCGCCGCAAGGAGGCGCCCGACACGATGCACCCGCCCGCAACGAGCGAAGTGACGGCCTCGCCGCGGCGGCCCTCCTCGTCATGGACGAATTTGGCCGGCGGCGAGATCTCGGCATAGGTCCAGATCGGCCAGGCGCGGTCGTAAAGGTCGAGCTCGGGCACCACGTCGGTAAGATCGATATTGGCAGACCAATAGGCATCGACCGTTCCGACATCGCGCCAATAGCTCGGCCGATCGCTGCCGGTGCGCACGCAGGAGCGGCTGAATTGATGGGCCACCGCGCGGCCGTTTTTCACGAGATAGGGGATGATGTCCTTGCCGAAATCGTGTGCCGAATTCGGATCCGCCGCGTCGCGCCGCAATTGGTCGAACAGGAATCGGGTGTCGAACACGTAGATGCCCATGCTGGCGAGCGATTTGTCCGGCTTGCCCGGCATCGGGGGCGGATCGGCGGGCTTTTCCAGGAACGACTGGATCACGTCGTTTTCGTCGACATGGATGATGCCGAACGCGCTCGATTCGGCGCGCGGCATTTCGAGACAGCCCACTGTCACGTCTGCGCCGGATTCGACATGCTGCTTGAGCATGATCTCGTAGTCCATCTTGTAGACGTGGTCGCCCGCGAGCAGCACGATGTAGCGGCAGGCATGCCCCTCGATGATATCGATGTTCTGATAGACGGCGTCCGCGGTCCCGACATACCACATGGTTTCCGACACGCGCTGGCTGGCGGGAAGGATATCGAAGCTCTCGTTGCGCTCCGGCCGGAAGAAATTCCAACCCATCTGCAGATGGCGGATCAGGCTGTGCGCCTTGTACTGGGTGGCGATCGCGATGCGGCGAATGCCGGAGTTCAGGGCATTCGAGAGCGCAAAGTCGATGATGCGCGATTTGCCGCCGAAATAGACCGCAGGCTTGGCACGCCTGTCGGTCAACTCCAGGAGCCGGCTGCCGCGTCCGCCCGCGAGAACGAAGGCCAGGGCATGCCGCGCCAGCGGCTCGTTTGCGACGGCTCGCATTACTTCCTCCTACGGGACTTCAACCCGCAATCGGGGGTGGTCGTTCCAGGTGCCGGTCGAGCGTCGACAGACTTTATCCGGCCGGCCGGCTGCCGCAAGCGGTCCGTCGTCGCAGCAGCGGAGAATCCAGCACTTCTCCCTACGAAGCGGGCTGCGCGTGCTTCGAATCCGCCGACGGATCGAAGCCGAATCCGACATTCGGTGGCGAGCGCCACGCCGCCAGCATGATGATGGCGCTGAGCGACAGCAGCGCCAGGCCGATGGCGGGCACGATCATGGCGGCAAGCGCGCTGCCGGACCAATGCGCGACCCAGGGCATCAGGTTCTGCGACAGGAAGCCGCCGAGGCTGCCGAGCGTGGTGATCGCCGCCATGGCGGCTGCGGCATGCGCGCCCTTGAAGATCTGCGAGGGCAGGTACCAGAAGCAGGGAAACATCAGAGAGATGCAGGGCGTGCCGAGCACGAAGGCGACATAGCGCATCCAGTTTTCCGGCAGCACCGTCGACATCAGGAAGGCGGCTGCTCCCGCGAGCGCAATCAGCGCCATGCCGACGAGGACGCTGCGCTGCTCGCGCAAGTGCCGCGGCACTAAGAGCAGCATCAACGCCACCATCGCCCAGGGCAGCGAGCTCAGCAGCCCGTTCTGGGTCGAGGTCGCGCCAAACCCTTTCACCACCGTAGGTAGCCAGTAGATCACGCAATAGAGCGAGAGCGTGATCAAGGAATACACAGCCGAGAACCCCCAGACCCGCCAGTCGAAGAGAACCCAAAGCGGATTGGTGTGCAGCTCTCCGGAAATTTCG
>JAFAUV010000455.1 GCA_019243075.1 Bradyrhizobium sp. | reverse complement strand
CGCGGCAGGATCGCGCTCGATGATCCCGTCAGCAAATACATCCCGTCCTTCGCCGGTCAGAAGGTCGGCGTGGAGCGCCAGGACGACGGCGGCAAGAACGTGCTCGATCTCGAGCCGTTGCGCCGGCCGGTCACGGTCGAGGATCTGCTGCTCCACACCTCCGGCATCACCTACGGCTTCTATGGCGACGGGCTGGTCAAGGCGGCCTATGACGGCATCTATCTCGGCGACTTCGACAATGCCGGCTTCGCGGAGCGGATCGCGAAGCTGCCCCTGGCCGAGCAGCCGCACACGCTCTGGGATTACGGTCATTCCATCGACGTGCTGGGCCGCGTGATCGAAATCGCCTCCGGCCAGTCGCTCTATCAGTTCGAGAAGCAGAACCTGCTCGATCCGCTCGGCATGACCACGACAAAATTCTTCCTTACCGATCCGGCCGAGCGGGCGCGCTACGCTTATCCATTGCCCAAGGACCGCCACGTCGAGCGCAATTCGCTCGACGCCACGCGCTGGGAATCCGGCGGGGGCGGCATGGTCTCGACCATCGCCGACTTCGCCCGTTACGGCCAGATGCTGGTCAATGGCGGGACGCTCGACGGCAGGACCTATCTCAGCCCGGCCGCGTTCAAGGCGATGACCACGGATCATGTCGGTCCGGGTGCGGGTGTTGCGCGCGATGTCTATTATTTTCCCGGCGACGGCTTCGGTTTCGGCTATGGTTTCGGTGTCCGCGTCGCTCCGGGCTTTGCGATTCCGCCGCCGCCCGGCTCGCCCGGCGAGATCAAATGGGACGGCGCGACCGGCGTCTATATCGTCGTCGACCGCGCCGAGGACATGTTTTTTGTCGTGATGCAGGATTCGCCATCCGGGCGGATGCATGTCAATACCACCATCAAGAAGATCATTTACGACGCCTTCGAGAAATGATCGGAGGGTAGCGATGCTGCAAAAGTCCGATACCGGCGAGCAGGCCACCATGGTCCCGACGCGGATCGTCGCGCTCGACCGCGCGCGCACCTTCATCACGCTGTTGGTGGTGCTGCACCATTCGGTGGTCAACTACACGCATTTCGGCAACGGCGACAAGGCGCGCTGGCTCGGCTTCGATCTGGTCGTGCTGTTCAACGACAGCTTCTTCATGGCCTGCATGTTCCTGATCTCGGGCCTGTTCGTGCAGCAGAGCCTTGCCAAGCGGGGGCCAGCGAATTTCCTCGGCTACCGGGCCTGGCGGCTCGGCGTGCCGTATCTGCTCTCGATCTTCGTGCTGATGCCCCTCGCCTATTACCCAACCTTTCTGCGCTACCATCTGCCCGGCACCACCGACTTCAACTTCTTGCATTTCTGGTGGCGCACGCTGACCGTCGGACCGTGGCCGTCGGGGCCGGTATGGTTCCTGTGGGTGCTGCTGGCCTTCGATGCGATCGCGGCATTGGTGTGGTCGCTGGCCCCGCGCGCGTTCGCAACGCTGAGCGGCCCGATCTACGCGCTGCGTGACCGACCGGGCGTTGCCTTTGTCGCATTCCTGGTCTTCACGGTCATCGCTTATTTGCCGATGCGGCTCTACTTCGGCGATGCAGCCTGGTTCGAACTCGATGGCTTTCCGCTGCCGATCCAGACCAGCCGCATCTTGCTCTATCTCGGCTACTTCTTGGTCGGCGTCGGCATCGGCGCGTCCGACCTCAGGTCGGGGATCCTCGCGGAGAACGGCGAACTCGCCGCGCGCTGGAACATCTGGTTCGCCGTCGCGCTCGCCTTCTATGCCGCGATCCTGTTCCTGGTTTACGTGCACCACAACTGGGTGCCGGATTTCGACGCGCCGCCACTGCCATGGCGCTTCGCCTATGGCCTGGCGTTTGCGCTGTTCAGCGCCGCGATGACCTTTGCCGAGCCGGGCTTCTTCCTGCGCTCCATCAAATCCCGGCTCCGCTGGCTCGATGCGATGCGGCCTTGCGCCTACGGCATCTTCCTGATCCACTACATCTTCATCATCTGGCTGCAATATGTGGTCTACGACCCGGCGTGGCCGCCCTTGGTCAAATTCGCCATCGTGTTCACCGGTACGCTCACGGGGAGCTGGGTGACGGTAATATTGCTGCGGAAGATTCGATTTGTGCGGCGGATGATTTGACGAAGCGTCGCCTCGTCATGCCCATCGTTCGGCGGATGGCAAACGCATAAACTCGTTTTATGAAGTCGAATTTTTGGGCGATGGCGGTCACATGCTACCCAAATTCAAGCTGTTCCTGTTTGCGCTTGCAGCATACGCAGTGTTCTGCAGCGGTGTGGCGCGCGCAGCCTATCCGGATCGCGTCATCAAGATCGTCGTGCCGTTTGCGCCGGGCGGCGGCACTGACGCGGTGGCCCGCACCTTGGCGCAGGAGATGTCGAAGGACCTCGGCGGCTCCGTGATCATCGAGAACAAGCCGGGGGCGGGGACGATCATCGGCACCCAGGCGGTCGCGACCGCCAGGCCCGACGGCTATACACTGTTGATGGGGACCTTTGCCAACGCGGTCAATCCGGGCCTATACCCCAAGCTGCCTTACGATCAGCATCGCGATCTCACGGCGGTGGCGCTGGTGGCGCGCTCCTTCAGCCTTGTCGTGGTCAATCCGAAATCGTCGATCAAATCGATCGCCGATCTGATCGCCGCCGCCAAGGCCAATCCCGACAAATTGTCTTATGGCACCTACGGCACCGGCACCTCCGCGCATCTCGCCGGCGAGCTGTTCAAGCACATGGCCCGTGTCGAGCTCACGATGGTGCCCTACAAGGGCTCGGCGCCGGCGATTACCGACCTGATCGGCGGCCAGATCCAGGTGATGTTCACCACGGTGGCAAGTGCGGCGGGCCTGATCGCGGGCGGACAGTTGCGCGCCCTGGCAGTGACCTCGGCGGAGCGCTCGCCGGCCTTTCCGAACCTGCCGACGGTCGCCGAAGCCGGTGTGCCCGGCTATGATGCCGAGGCCTGGTACGGCCTGTTTGCACCGGCCGGGACGCCGCCCGAAATCATCGACCGTCTCAACAAGGCTGCCGCCGGCGCGGTGAGGGCGGAGACCTTCAAGAAGCTCGGCGTGAATGAAGGGCTGATGCTGGTAGCAAGCCCGCCAGCCGAACTCGACCGCTACTTCCGCGAGGAGGAAGAGCGCTGGCGCAAGGTGATCCAGGCCGCCGGCATCACGGCGGACTAGGCGCGCGACGCGGCCGGGTCGACAGACTATCCGTTCCCATGCGAATAATTCTTCGCTAGACTTGCCTGCCATGTATCTCGCCGCTGCAGAGAGCCGGGTGCTGGCGCGCATCTTCGGGCTGTTGTCCGAAGATCTCGGCGCGCGCGAGCTGCGGGAGGCGATCGGGCATCATTTGCTCGAACTGCTGCAGGCCGACTA
>JAFAUV010000443.1 GCA_019243075.1 Bradyrhizobium sp. | reverse complement strand
CGTGACATCGACCATGAAGGTGATACCGCCGCCCGGCCAGACATAGACCGGCGCGCCGCCGCTGGTGACCCGCGTCAACGCGTCCTTGACCGAGCGCGTCAGCCGAACCGGATTGTCGGTGACGCCGGCGCGCAGGGAGCCGCCAGCGCCTCCCATGAACAGCACGGTGCAGAGCGCCGGCTCGCAATTCTCCTGGATGCGCTCGACCGAGAATTTCAGGGCCGCCGGCATCTCCGCCTCGACCGGCCGCAGCGTCTCGTCCAGCACGAAGTACGAAGCATGCTCGCCTGTGGTGGAGACCATCAGCATGGTCAGACCAGGCCGCGCCTCCCTGGCATCGAACGGACCTAAGATCGACAGCGGATCGGAAATGTTGGTGCCGCCCCATCCCGTGCCGGGCTCGGCGACCTGGAAGTAGCGGCCGGGCGTCGAGCGCCGTCCCTTCATCTTGATGCCGGTGTCGGCAATGTCCAGGAGCTTGCCGGCCTGGTGCTCCGAGAGCACGCCGGTGATGTGGTCGTCGACGACGACGACCTCGTCAACCTTGCCGTGCCATTGCTTGGCAAACATGCCGATCGTCGCCGAGCCGCAGCCGACCCGCATCCGTTCTTCGCCGACGCCGTTGACGATGGGCGGCTTGCCGGCCTGCACCACCACCGTGGCGCCGCCGTCGATGGTGAGTTCGACCGCCTTGCAATTCGACAAGTCCATCAGCGTGTCGCAGGTGACGCGCCCTTCCTTCTTGGAGCCGCCGGTCAGATGATGCACGCCGCCGAGCGACAGCATCTGCGAGCCGTATTCGCCCGTCGTGACGTGGCCAACGGCTTCGCCTTGCGCGCGCACCGTCGCCGTCTCGGGACCGAGATAGCGGTCGGTGTCGATCTTCACCTTGACGCCGCAATAGGAGAAGATGCCTTCGGTGACGACGGTGACCATGTCGACGCCATCGATCTGCGAGGAGACGATGAAAGGCGCCGGCTTGTAGTCGGGATAGGTGGTGCCGGCGCCGATCGCGGTGACGAAAATGTCGGGCTGATGCACGATCTTGCCGTCCCAATCACCGCCGGCCTGGAACGGCACCAGCCGCCCGCCATGCTCGACCGTACGCTCCAGCACGATATGCGGATCGACGCGGACGAGCTTTCCGTCGTGATTGGCGTAGCGATCGCAAGCGCCCGCCGCGCCCGGCTTGATGTAGCACATCACCGGACACGCATCGCAGCGGATCTTGTCGCCGATGGCGGCGACACTCGCGTCACCCGACATGAACAGCCTGTTCTCCGGCGCCGCCTCTAATCATCCGGATAATTTGTTCGTGTACGAACAATGTTGCGCGCCAATCCGGGAACTGTCAAGCGGCGGCGCCGGCGAAAAGGTGCTCTGCTGAATAATCGCTCATCTGCCTACGGCGGTTGTCCGCAAATCGGGCAAGCGTTGCGCTGCGGAATGCGCGGCCGCTTGCACGTTTGTATACAAACGGTACTGTTCCAAGCCTCGCGCAACCGGATCCGATATGACACCGCCAAGCTTCCGACTGAACGTGAACGGCAGGAGCCACGATGTGAGCGCGGCTGGCGACACTGCGCTGCTTTTCGTGCTGCGCAACGATCTCGCGCTGAACGGGCCGAAATATGGCTGCGGACTCGGCGAATGCGGAACCTGCACCGTGCTGATCGACGGCACCGCGGCGCGCTCGTGCGTGATCCCGATCGAAGGTTGCGAGGGACGCCGCATCGTGACGCTCGAAGGCCTCGGCTCCCGGGAACATCCCGATCCCGTGCAGGACGCCTTCATCCGGGAGCAGGCCGCGCAGTGCGGCTATTGCCTGAACGGGATGATCATGACCACGAAGGCGCTGCTGCTGCGCACGCCTGCTCCGTCCGAAGCAGAGATCCGCGAAGCGCTCCGGTACAATCTTTGCCGCTGTGGCGCGCATGTCGAGATCATGCGCGCGGCGATGCGGGCCGCCGGTCATGCGGCCGAGGCGCGCGGCTGATGGCGGCCTCTGGCACCTTGCTGGTCGTCAGGACGGGCGCGTCGGGAAAATTCGAGACCTTCATCAAGATCACGGCCGAAGGCGAGGTCAGCGCCTATAACGGCCATGTCGATCTCGGCACCGGCATCCGCACCGCGCTCGGACAGATCGTCGCCGAAGAGCTCGACGTGTCCTTTGCCCGCGTGGTTGTCGTGCTCGGCGATACCGATGAAGTCCCGAACCAGGGCGCGACCATTGCGAGCGAGACGATACAGATCACGGCCGTTCCGTTGCGCAAAGCGGCGGCGCAAGCGCGGCAATTGTTGATCGCGCGCGCCGCCGAACGCCTCGAACTCCCGGTCGACGAGCTTGCAATCGACGACGGCCTGGTCCGTGGCAAGGACAATCGCAGCGTTTCCTATGGCGAATTGATCGCCGGCGATACCATCCGCCTCGAACTCGCCGACGACGTGCCGGTGAAGCCCGTCGACAGTTACAGCATCGTCGGCAAGTCCGTGCCGCGCGTCGATCTGCCGGCGAAGGCGACCGGACAATTGACCTATGTGCATGACGTGCGCGTACCGGGCATGCTGCACGGCCGCGTCGTCCGGCCGCCCTATGCCGGCGTCGATGCCGGTCCGTTCGTCGGCACCAGCCTGATCGCGATCGACGAGGCCTCGGTGCGCGAAATACCGGGACTCGTTGCCGTGGTCCGGATTGGCGACTTCGTCGGTGTAGTGGCCGAGCGCG
>JAFAUV010000190.1 GCA_019243075.1 Bradyrhizobium sp. | reverse complement strand
CGCGCATCGTGATGCTGACCGTGGTCGCCATCGTTGCCGCAGCCCTGCTGCTTGCCGTGCTGCTCTCGTCCGACTCCGTCGCCGACATGTTCAGGCAGCGCGCGAGTTTCGACCAGAGCTATGACGAGGGCCGTTTCGGCCGTTTCGGCCGCCACCTCCTCGGCGCCGCCATGGCGCTGGAGCTGCCGCTCGGCATCGGGCCGCTGCAGTTTCGCCATTACTTCCCCGAAGATACCCACAACTCCTATCTCAACGCCTTCATGTCGGGCGGCTGGCTATCCGGCATCTCGTATCCCGCGCTCGTCTTCACGACGGTCGTTCTCGGATTCAAGAACGTCTCGGTCCGCGTGCCCTGGCAGCGTGCTTATCTGGCGATCTTCGCGGCCTTCATCGGCACTGTCGGTGAAAGCTTCGTCATCGACACCGACCACTGGCGGCATTTCTGGATGATGCTGGGCGCGATGTGGGGCATGATCGCCGCCGCGCAACCCTACAAGGTGCGCGCCGAAGCGCCGCTCACGACGCCCGCCGAGGTTTTGCAGGCCGAACCGGCTTCTCCTTTTGCGCGGTCTCGATCATGGTCTTGAGCTGCGTGGTCGCATTCAGCATCGACCGATAGCTCTCGGTCGCATAGCGCAGCAAAAGCTCGAGCTCGGCATCATCATATGGTTCGGCTTGCTTGCGCATCGCGCGCCTTACGAGTTCGTAGAAGCGGCCGATCTCCATCATCCGTTCTGCCACCGGCGCGATGAACACCTTGCGGCGGTCGCTCTCGTCGCGTTCGCGGCGCACGAAACCGGCCTTTTCCAGCCGGTCGACCACGCCGGTGATCGCGCCTGAGGTGAGGCCGGTCAATTCCGCGAGCCGGCCGGCGGTCATGCGCCCTTCCATATTGACGAAATCGATGCAGTCCATGTCGGAAGCCGAGATTTTGGCGCTATCGGCCACGGCCTTCGCAAACATCGCCCCCTGCGATGAGGCTTTTCGCATGGCGTTCTCGAGTTCCTGCAGCAATGCCGCGCGGGTTTTCGTCCTTGACAAGCTCGGCCCTATATCTTAGTTCGTATATATCTTAGAAACTAAGATATATAGCATCCCCGAATTCTTAAACCCCTGCGGCACCAGGAGCAAGTTCATGACCCACCGCCCCCGCAAGGCCCTCGTCATCGGCGCCGGCATCGCCGGTCCCGTGACCGCCATCCTGCTGAAAAAGGCCGGTTTCGACGTCGCCGTCTATGAAGCCTGGCCCTATTCCACCGGCATCGGCGGCGGCTTGCAGATCGCGCCGAACGGCATGCGCGTGCTCGCCGAGGTCGGCTTGGCGGGCGAATTGATCCAGGGCGGTTCGGTCTGCGAATCGATCGATTTCTATTCGCAGTCTGGGTCCCCGCTCGGCTCGATCAACCGCAACATGGAGAAGCGCTTCGGCCTGCCCTCGGTCAGCATGCGCCGCGCCATGCTGAACGAGGCCATTGTCGACAAGGCCTGGTCCTGCTGCGTCGAAATGCATTTCGAGAAGCGGCTCGTACGCATCGAGGATCGTCCCGACCAGGCGATCGTCGCACATTTCGCCGATGGCTCGAGCGCCGAAGGCGATTTCATGATCGGTGCCGACGGGGTGCATTCTGCGGTGCGCAGCCATGTCGCGCCTGATGGACCTATGCCCAGCGATACGGGCCTTGTCGGATTCGGCGGCTTCGTGCCGCGGGCGCTGCTGGAGGCCGCGGGCACGCGGCCGAGCCTCGCCATGACTTTCGGCCGCAGCGGCTTCTTCGGTTACGGCTTTTGCGCGCCGGATGCCCATGGCGCGATGTGCTGGAGCAGCCAGCCCACCCACGATATCGATGCCGCTACCTTCCGCGCCATGGACCAAGCCGCACTCAAGCGGCACCTGAAGCGCTTCCATGCCGGCTGGCATGATCCGATTCCACAACTCATCGATGCATTGGAGGAGATCATCGTCACTCCGACGCTCGATGTCGCGACCTTGCCGAACTGGTCGCGCGGGCGGACGCTGCTGATCGGAGACGCCGCGCACGCCACCAGCCCACATGCCGGCCAGGGCGCCTCGATCGCACTCGAAGACGCCTACCGGCTGGTCCGCACGCTTCAGGACGAGCCCGACATCGGCATTGCCTTTCAGAACTTCGAGCGCGAGCGGCGGCCGCGCGCGGAACGGCTGGTGGCGCTGGCCCGCCGCAACGGCAACCAGAAGAAGGAGTTCAGCCGCACCGCCGCCTGGATCCGCGATCACATGATCAAGCTCATGCTGCCTTTGAATGCCCGCGGCCAGGACTGGATCTACGGCTACGACGTGCGTGAAGTCAGGACTCCGCCGCAAACGTCAGGCCAGCGTTATCGGAAAGCCGCTTGATGAGCTTGTGCTGCATGGCTGCGCCCGGCGTCCAGAATCCCCCTGGCACGCCGGGCGTATCGCGCACGAGGCAGACTGCACACTCGGAGATGATCTTCGAGGTCGAGCCGTAGCCCGGATCGCGATCGCCCTTCACGGAGATGCGGACCTCGCGGCCATCGGCCGCGACCGCAACATAGAGCAGGTCGTAGAGCCCGTTCTGCTGTTCCTCCTTCGAAGGTCCCTCGCCGGGCTTCAGCGCCTTCGGTCCGGTCTTCTCGGCGTTGGCCGCCATCACCTTCTTGGCGTTGGCCTCGCCCTTCTCACCGGGACCGGTCACGACCATCTCATCGTAGACGAACTCCCGCCCATATGGAAAACCCATCAGCATGTTGGAGCGATGGACGTTGCGGGTGTTGATCAGCGCCATCGTGAACGGCGCGGTCCATGAGTGCAGGTCGTCCTCGTAGACCACCTTGTTGCCCTTCGGCTGCTTTGCGCCCTTGAAGCCCGGCGTCAGCGCAAAAGGGTCGTTCAGGATCGCAACCAGGCTGAGGTCCTTGGAGACGGCTTCGAACGTCGCGCGGCCGCTTGCCGCGGTGCCACCCGAAAACGTGCCGCGCATGTCGCGCACGCGGCCCTTGACTCGCGCGGCCGACGCGCCGAAGACTCGTTTGGCTTCTTCCTGCACGTAAAAGGCGCCAAGCTCGAACGGCACCGAATCGAAGCCGCAGGAGAACACGATGCGCGCTCCGCTCGCTTTCGCCTCAGCCTCGTGCTTGTCGATCATCTGTCGCATCCAGACCGGCTCACCGCAGAGATCGAGATAATCCGTACCCGAGGCGGCGCAGGCCGCAATCAGCTCGTTGCCGTACCATTGGTACGGGCCCACGGTCGTCAGCACGGATCTGGTCTGGTCGACCATCGCCTTCAGCGAAGCGGCATCGCTGGAATCGGCCGCAATCAGCGGCGTGTCCGCGGACGCTCCAATCGCATCGCGCACGGATTTGAGCTTGTCGAGGCTGCGGCCTGCCATCGCCCATTTCAATTGCGCGTCGTTCCTGTAGCGCGAGGCGAGATATTCGGCGACGAGCTGGCCGGTAAAGCCGGTTGCGCCGTAGACCACGATATCGAACTTCTTCGCAGACGTCATTTTGGTTCCTTCTTAGTCCCTCACCGCGAGCGAGCTGCGTAGGGTGGGCCAAGCGAAGCGTGTCCACCATTGCGAGTCACGTCGTTGACGGTGGGCACGGCGCAAGCGCGCCTTTGCCTTCCCTACGATTTCGTCGCTCCGCTCCCTCCACGGACAATTAAATCATTTCTTCCCATAGCTCACGCCCATGCCGGCGCGCACGTCGCTCTGGATGCCGTAGGGCGCGATCGGATAGCGCAGGCCGTTCCTGGCGAGTTGCTTCATGCCGGTGATGGCTTTCTCGAGATGGGAAGGTTGCAGCGCCATTAACATCTCTTCGTCGGGCACGCCGCCATAACGGCGCTCGGCAAAGCATGGCAGCGAGAGCGACGGCTCGCCGGTCTTCAGTGCCCGGCCCCACGAATCCGCGCAGGCGGTCTCGCCGACCACGCCCCATTCGAACTTCCGGTAGCCGGTATATTGCAGGCCGTTGATCAGGATGATCATCTGGCCGGGCGTGGCATAGACGAGGCAAATGTCCGGCGGATCGAGCCGGCCAGAGGCGAGTGGGCTCACCGCCATCGCCCGATATTGACCGAACGGCACCACGTCCAGCGCCTGCTGGCGCTTGCGCGCATCCTCGGCGGTGCCGTGCCAGACGCCGACATAATTCGCGCCTTCCAGCCATGTCTCGTCCTGCGGACCGAGCCCGATCACCGCGCGGCATTGCGCGCCCACGAGGTCCTCGGCGGTGATGCCGACGGTCCAGCCGAGCCGCGAGGCCATGCTGACGATCTGGTCGGTCGTGTGGACAGCGCTCGGGCGACGGATTTTCGGGACCGCCTCCATGTCCTCGACGCGCGCGAACATCTTGATGCCGGTCACCGTCGTCTTCAGCCGCAACAGGCTGTTGAGATCGGCTACCATGCCGGCCAGATCGAATCGTTCCTGGGTTTGTTGCTGCTGCACGGCGTCGTCTCCCGGTCACGGCTCTTGCAACGATCCTGGGGCGCGGCAGATTGGCGCGCTGACGGATCGAGGCGCGCCAGATACTCTCTCGTTTTATCGAGACTGTCCACGAGGCGCGCCACGAAGATGCCCGCAAAGACTGCCGTGATGCACGGCACAATCCTGGCAAGCCTGGCCACACCAGGCGCGCGCAGCAGAATTTTCTGATCCTGGGTGAGCAGGTGAACATTCTTGGAATCAACGCGGTGTATCACGAATCGGCCGCGGCGCTGCTCGTCGATGGAAAGCTCGTCGCCGCCGTCGAGGAGGAGCGCTTCAACCGCATCAAGCATGGCAAGGAAGCGAATTTCGACAATCCGCATCAATTCCCCGAGCGCGCGATTCGTTACTGCCTGAAGCAGGCCGGGCTCACCGGCGACGATATCGATCATGTCGCCTATTCCTTCGATCCCCCCCGGCGCCGCAAGCGCTATCGCGCCGAATGGTGGGATCCGAGGTTTGAGGAAACATTCCGATTGCGCATCGGCCAGGTGCGCCCTGTCGCCGAGGAAATTCTCGGCCGCCCGCTCGGGCAACGATTTCATTTCGTATCCCACCATCTCGCCCACGCCGCTTCCGCATATTTCCCCTCCGGCTTCGATCGCGCGGCGATCCTGTCGATCGACGGGATCGGCGAGACGGCCGGCTCGGAGCTCGCCAAGGCCGAAGGCCACCACATTCGGCCCATCGAGATGTTCGACTATCCGAACTCGCTCGGTTTCCTATGGGAGGTAATCGGCAGTCATCTCGGCTTCTCGAACTACGACGCTTCGAAAGTCATGGGGCTCGCCGCATACGGCAATCCCGAGGTCTACCGCCGTCAAATCCAGTCGATCCTGCGCGTCGACGAGGAGGAGTATGCGGTAGACCAGGAAGTGCTCGGCTTTCTGCCGACCAAGTTCGACAGATTGGAAGCGTTGTTCGGCCCGCCGCGCTATATGGATCCCGAACTCCTGCCGCGGCATGCCGACATCGCGGCGGCACTGCAGGAGGCTACGAACGCCGCCGTCGCCGCACTGGTACGACGCCTGAAGCGCAAGGTGCCGTTCGACAACCTCTGCCTTGCCGGCGGCGTCGCGCTCAATTGCACGACCAACGAGTTTCTGCGGCGATCGGGCGAGTTCTCGCACGTGTTCATACCGTCGGCACCGCACGACGCGGGGACCGCGATCGGCGCTGCCATGATCGTGCATTGCGCCAAGGCGAAGAAGCCTCCGCAGAGGGGCCACTCGACGCCGTATCTCGGGCCTGCATTCAGCCGTCGCCAAATCCTGGCAGCGGTGAAATCGGCCGGTCTTGCCGCAAGGCAGAGCAAATCCCCTGCCCGCGACGCGGCCAGGATGATCGCCGACGGCAAGATCGTGGCCTGGTTTCAGGGCCGGATGGAGTTCGGGCCGCGCGCGCTCGGCAACCGCTCGCTGCTCGCCGACCCGCGCCGTCCGGAGATGCGCAACATCCTCAATCAGAAGGTCAAGCACCGGGAGGATTTTCGCCCTTTCGCCCCGAGCGTCATGGCCGAGCACGCCGACGAATGGTTCGAGATCGGCACGCATCTGGCGAGCCACGAATTCATGCTGTTTGCACCTGTGGTGAAGGCCGCCCAGCGCGATCGCATTCCTGCCGTCGTGCACCAGGACGGCACCGCGCGGGTGCAGCTCGTGAGCCGCAGGTCCAATCCGCGCTTTCACGAGCTTCTCGCCTGCTTCCATGCGAAGACCGGCGTGCCGCTGGTCGTCAACACGTCCTTCAACGACAGCGAGCCGATCGTGTGCACGCCGACCGACGCAATCGTCACCTTCCGCAAGTCCGGCATCGATGCGTTGGTCATGGACGACGTGGTGCTGACGGCGGAGCGCTGAGAAGGGAACCCAGGGAACTTTTGGCCGCCAGGGGCGTTGCCGCGTATGACCGAAGATTATTCCGTCCGCTCCCCGAAAATCCTCACGCCGGAAGAGCGCAAAGCGCGCGACGCGGCCCGCCGCGCCGATGCCGAGCAGGCCATGCGCGAGCACGAGGCCGCGCAAAAGGCCTTTTACGAGAACCGCGAACGCCTGAAGGCCTTGCGGCTCGCCCGTGAGGCGGCGGCCCGTCCCACCGGCCGAAGCTGATCGCTACTCCACCGCCGATCCCGGCAGCAAGGCGTCGGTCCTGCCGGTCAGCCGGTAGGCGGTCAGCCCCATCCATTCCCGCAAGGCGAGGTCGGTGCGCCCGAGGCCGTCATCGGCGATCGGCGAGAATTCCAGAATTTCGCTCCACTTGCGTCCTACCCGCCAGTCCACCGGATAGGGCTGGACCGCAAAGCCCGCTTTGCGAAACAGCCCGATGGCCCGCGGCATGTGAAAGGCCGAGGTTACGAGCAGCCAGCGCTCGCCGGGCTTCGGCAGCACCATGTCCCTGGTGAACTCGGCATTCTCGTGGGTGTTGCGTGAGCGCCGCTCCACCATCAGGCGCGATCTGGCAATGCCCAGGCTTTCGAACACCGCTGCGGCATAGTCGGCTTCGCGCACATCGTTCGCGATCAGGTTGGGGCTGCCGCCAGTAAAGACAAGGCGGGCGTCGGGGTATTTGAGGGCGAGTGCCGCGCCCGCTACGATCCGGTCGGGCGCACTGTGGATCACGGGCGTGCCGTGCTCGACCGAAAGGTCGGGATCGATCGGTCCGCCCAGCACGATGATGCCGTCGGGCGGCCCGCCAGCCGGATTCCATGGCGGGAAACGACTCTCCAGCGGGTACAGCAGGACATTGCCGAGCGGGGAAAATCCGCAAATGGCGAGCAGCAGCATGATCGTCACGAGCAGCCTGCGCCCGAACCGCGCCCAGCGCGTCGCGCATAGCAGCACGCCGAGGAGGCCGAGGCCGAGCAAAAGATTCGTCGGCAGCGCCATGACGCCGAGCGTTTTGGAAAGTGCAAAGAACAAGGAAGGCCTCTGAGGCTGAAGGGATCGTCACGCGCGGGCGAGAATGGGACTTGCCGCCTTCGCGAAAGCTTCGGCGGCCAGTATAGTCGGCAGTCCGCCGAAGCTGTAGCGTTGGTGGGAGCTATCGCATCCATGTCATGAGAATGCCCGGAGCGAAATAACCGGGCAAGAAGCCCGCCAGAGAACCGTCAAGAGACCGTCATGGCCCATCATCATCTCCATTCGAGCCCCGAAACCTGCCATTGGGGTTTTTTCGACGCCACGCTGAAGCCGGCTCTCACCGTCGACAGCGGCGACGATGTGACCGTCGACACCATTTCCGGCGGCCCGGACGTGCTGCCGGACAAGGCGAAGTTTCACGTTCCGCCCGAACTTCTCGACGTGCATGCCAGGAGCGAGCGCATGGTGCCCGGCCATATCCTGACGGGGCCGATTGCAGTTCGCGGGACCGAGCCGGGCGACGTGCTGGAGGTCGACATCCTCGATGTCGAGCTCCGGCAGGACTGGGGCTACAACCTGATCCGCCCGCTCGCCGGCACCCTGCCCGACGATTTCAGCGAGCCGCGGCTGCTCAACATTCCCCTCGACTTGAAGCGCATGGTCGGCCAGCTGCCCTGGGGGCTGGAGCTGCCGCTGGCGCCGTTCTTCGGCGTGATGGGGACAGCGCCTCCACCGGCCTGGGGCCGCATCACCTCGCTGATCCCGCGGGCGATGGGCGGCAATCTCGACAACAAGGAGCTCGGCGCCGGCGCCAGGCTTTATCTGCCGGTATTCGTTCCCGGTGCGCTATTCTCCTGTGGCGACGGCCATGGCGTGCAGGGCGACGGCGAGGTCTGCGTCACGGCCATCGAGACGGCTCTGCAAGGACGCTTCCGCCTCACGCTGCGCAAGGACATCAAGCTGCATTATCCCCGCGCCGAGACGCAGACCCACTACATGACCATGGCGATGGACCCGGACCTCGACCAATGCGTGGTCAGGGCTCTGCGCGATATGATCGCCCTCCTCGGCGAGAAGCGGAATCTGTCGCGGGAGGACGCCTATACGCTCTGCAGCCTCGCTGCCGATCTGCGGGTGACCCAGACCGTCAACGGCGCAAAGGGCATCCATTGCATGATCGCCAAGACCATTGTGCATGGATAGCAGGCAACCGTTTTTCGGCGGCATCCAGATTGCCGGTTGAGATGAACACAGATACCCGCCAGCGCGATCTCAAGCGGATGCGCTTCTTTGCCACCGCGCTGCTGGTGCTGATGTTCGCAATCTTCGTCGCCACCTCGTTCGCCGAGGCGGAGTGGCCCTGGCTCGCCTATCCGCGCGCATTCGCCGAAGCCGGCATGATCGGCGCCTGTGCCGACTGGTTCGCCGTGGTGGCGCTGTTCCGCCATCCCTTCGGCATTCCGATCCCGCACACCGCCATCGTGCCGCGCAGCAAGGAGCGCATCGGGATCGCCATCGGCCGCTTCACGGCGAACAATTTCCTCTCGCCCAGGGTGCTCGCCGAGCGGATCCGGGAAGTCGATATCGCCGGCTGGATTTCGCGCTGGCTCGCCAGGCCCGGCAATGCCCAAAGCCTTGCGCAGCGCACGGCCTCCGTGCTGCAGCAGGCGGTGAACTCGCTGCCGCGCGAGGATGTCAACGCATTCCTCACCCAAGCGGCGCGTTATGGCATCGAGGCGATGCCCGCAGCACCGCTCGCCTCACGGCTGCTGGCGCTGGTCTGGGCTCATGGCGAGATGCAGACGCTGATCGAGCATGGCATCAGCTATGCGAGCGCGACGCTGCAACGACATCGCGAGACCATCAGGCAGAAGGTCTCGCAGCGATCCTCGCGGCTGATCCCGAAATGGGTCGACGGGATCATGGCCGACAGAATCGTCGCCGGCCTCACGCAGGCGCTGGAGGAGATGCGCGAGCCCAGCCATCCCTGGCGCATCGAGCTGTCGAGCGCGGTCGAAAAGCTGGTGGCCGATCTCGCCACCAATCCGGAGATGTTGGCGCGCGGCGAGGAATTAAAGGCGCGCATCCTGGAAAACCCCGTCGTCGTGAAGCAGATCGACGCGATGTGGGGCGAGATCGAGGACAAGCTCAACTCCGTCACCTCCTCCAGCCGTCTGTCCGAGATGCTCGAGCAGGCATTGCTCACCGCCGGCGAGCGGCTCGCCACCGACGAACGCATCGGCGAGGGCATCAACCGCTGGCTCCGCGTCGCCCTCCTGCGCACGGTCGCCCCGCGGCGTACCGAGATCGCCGCCTTCATCCGCAAGGTGGTCGAGGACTGGGATGCCGAGACGCTGGTCCGCCGCATCGAGCTTCAGGTCGGCCGCGACCTGCAGTATATCCGCATCAACGGCACGCTGGTCGGCGGGCTCGTGGGGCTGATCATCTTCAGCGTGGCACGTTGGCTGAAGGTGCCGGGCTGATTTCCGTAGCAGGGATGCGGGTCGGCGCGGTTTTAGACCTCCCTCCCATCAACAGACTCCACGTCGATTCCACCGTTTTCCGTAAGATACCGGGGTCAGCGGCCCTCGTTCTGACGCGAACGGAGGCGCCGGATTCGCGCGATTATAATTCATGTGAAACTTCAAAGGCTTAAAGGTAAGCCATTGACAGCTTCATCAATTTCCCGTAACTTAATAGAGTCTTAATTGATACTTTTCTGTACACGAGTAACGGACTAGCGTCTGGCATGGCCACGGAAAAAGCCGAGACTGACCGCGTACCCGTCACCTTGGCGCTTTCGACCATTGCCTATCTCGAGAAACTCGTGAGACACGGCACCCACGGCACCAGCGTTCCCGGCGTCGCCCGGACGCTGATTGAGGAAGGCATCCGCCTCGCCATCAAGGACGGGCTGCTTTCCATCCGTGACAATGGCAAAGCGTAGCGGCAGGGGGATTGGGCGCGGCCGGGTCGGTGCAGCGCATGGCCAAGGCGATCCCGAAAGGATCACAACTTGGAACTGAATTCATGCCCTCTCTCTTGCAAACCTGGACCGACGACCGCGTCGAAGCCCTGAAAGTGCATTTTCAAGCCGGCCTCTCCTGCCGCGAGATCGCCAACGAGATCGGCGTCAGCCGCAATGCCGTGATCGGCAAGATTTCGCGGCTCAACCTCGTCCGCGACAAGGGCGTCATGCGCGCGCCGAAGAAGGAAGCCGCAGGCACGAAACCTGCGCGCGGGGCGCGGCGGCTGCGGCAGATTTTGCTGAAATCCTTCCCGCGGACGGCCGAACCGGTCCTCGAGGACGAGCCGATCCACAACGGCCATACCTGCTCGTTGTTCGAGCTCTCCAACGACACCTGCCGCTGGCCGATCTCTACCCCGGGACAAGCCGATTTCTGCTTCTGCGGCAACACGCCGCTTCAGGGCATGCCCTATTGCGCCGGCCATAGCCGCCTCGCCTACCGGGTGAATGCGCGGTAGCGGCATCAAGCGCGCTCAGCCGAGCTTCCAGCCGGCCTCCTCGGCAAAGCTCTGGAAAAATGCCGGCGTATAGGCCTCTTCCGGCGATTTCCGCACCCGCTCGTCGAGCTTGTGCGCGTCGTCGCCGACCAGGATGCGCCAGCGCTCCGCCCTGACGCCGTCGAGGATGATCCTGGCGGCTTCGGCCGCGGTGGTCGGCGCCTCATCGCGAAAGCTGCGCGCGCGCTCCTGCGCCTGCTGCTGGATTTCCTCGTCGCCCATGGCCTCGACATCGAGGCCCATTCCCTTCATGCGGACTCGCGCCTGCGCCAGCTCGTTCGGCGTGAGCCGGTCCGAACCGTTCTGCATCAGGCGCGAGTTCGACACGATCGAGGTGCCGATATGGCCGGGCATCACCACCGAGCATTTCACATGCGGCGCGTTGAGCCGCAGATCCGTGATCAAGGCCTCGGTAAATCCCTTCACCGCGAATTTCGCCGCACTATAGGCGGTGTGCGGCACACCAGGGCCGATGGAGGCCCAAAAGCCGTTGACGCTCGAGGTGTTGACGATGTGGGCTTGATCGGCCTTGAGCAACAGCGGCAGGAAGGTGCGGACGCCGAGATAGACGCCGCCCCAGCAGATGTCGAAGGTGCGCTCCCACTGCTCGCGCGAATTGGTGAACAGGCTGCCGCCGCCGCCGATGCCGGCATTGTTGAACAGCAGATGGATCTTGTCGGTCTTCTGCTGTTCGATCAACTCGTCGCGAAACCGCTGGAGCTGGTCCTCGATCGAGACATCGGCGATGTGGGTGGTGACGCGAAGTCCCTGCGGCGGCTTCTCGACCTCGCAGAGCCGCTTGGTCTCGGCCATGTTCTCCGCCGAGACGTCGCACATGGCGACATTGCAGCCCTCGGCCACAAGCTGGCGTGCCAGTTCGCGTCCCATGCCCGTGCCGCCCCCGGTGATCACGGCAATCTTTCCGGCAAAATCCCTCATCCGCGTCCTCACCTTCCCTTGGTTTTTCCGTTGGTTTTTCTCGGAAATGGCTTCCGACGCGCCGCGCCCAAAGTCAACGGCGGGGCCGCTTTCCGGTGCGCGCAAGGCCGCCCCCGCGGGCATCGTTTGAACCTTGCGCCGGATGCCGAGACTTACCTTACGGGAGGCAGTCCTGCAGGAGGCAAGGATGAACCACCAGTGGCACGACAGCATGGTCGAGCAACCCGAAGGCCATGGCCCGGCCTATGTGACCGGATGGACCATCAGCGGCCTCGCCGTGATCGCCACCATCGTCGCGGTATGGGTGCTGGGGATTTAACTTGATCGGGCGCGCAGCCTTGTCGGGTTTAGCTTTTCACCAGGTTGGCCCGCCGGAAGCTAAAGGACGTAACGCGGGATGCCGTTGATGTCGGCTGTGCTTCCAGGTTGACAGGCTCGGGCGCCTGCTTGGACGCTGCGCTAATCGCGTCCCGCTTTTGAACGGCCCGTCGATCGATCTTGTCGGTCGCTTCCAAAAACGCCGTCAGAAGTGCATGGTCCCGGTCCGGGCCCTTGCTCACCGCGCTGGTATTGCCGCGATTCTTCATGATTTGATGGTGTGCCCATGTGGTTAAGGCGCCGTAAACGTGCTCGCTCGTTGTAGAGGCGGTTTTTGCTTTGCCAGCTGCGAAGTCCGTCGTGAGCGATCGCATCTTTGCGCGCTCGATCTCGGGCAGTTGAACTCTTGAGAGGAAAATGGTCGGAGCGAGAGGATTTGAACCTCCGACCCCTAGTCTCCCAGACTAGTGCGCTAACCGGGCTGCGCCACGCTCCGATGCCGTTCCATTAGCTTCGATCCGGCTGCCGCGCAAGGCGCGGATTTGCGTTCGATTCCGCCGAAAAACCCGCTAGCCGTCCTTGAGCGCGCGATCCAGCATCTGGCGGCAGGCGACGAGCTCTTTCAGGACGCTTTCCAGCCGCTCACGGTCGATCACATGGTGCTCGGCGGCGCGACCATGGCCCGAGCCCACGCGGAAGGTCTTGAGGATGTCGCTTTCGGCGTCGACAAAGCGGAAATCGATGCCGTCCTCTTCGCTGCCCTCGTACTCCTCGTCCTCGGCCTCCGCCTCGAGATCGGCGCCGATATCGTCCTTGCCGTCCTCCAGGAGGCTCTGGCCGATCGCTTCCTCGATGGCGCCGAACGAAACCGCAGCGTTGCTGTCGGCAAGGCTCTGCACCGATTTGATGCCGTGCTCCTTGAGGATGCGCTGCACCCCGCGGATGGTATAGCCCTCGCCGTACAGCAGGCGCCGGATGCCCTTGAGCAGGTCAACGTCATCGGGACGGTAATAGCGCCGCCCCCCGCTTCGCTTCATCGGCTTGATCTGCCCGAAGCGAGTTTCCCAGAACCGCAGCACGTGCTGGGGAATATCGAGATCACCAGCGACTTCGCTGATGGTTCGGAACGCATCCGGCGCCTTGTCCAAATGCCCGCGTCCTTTGGTTCAGATGTTATTCGGTCTTCTCGGCGCCATTGCTGGCCGCCTGATGACCGTTGATCCGCTGTTTCAGAATGGCCGACGGCTTGAACACCATCACGCGCCGCGGCGAGATCGGTACTTCGGTTCCGGTCTTTGGATTACGGCCGATACGTTGACCTTTCTTGCGCACCATGAAGGAGCCGAACGAGGAAAGCTTGACCGTCTCACCCTTCTCCAGACAATCGGTAATTTCCTTCAGCACCAGCTCGACGAAGGCCGATGATTCCGTACGTGACAACCCGACCTTCTGATAGACGGCCTCGCACAAATCCACGCGTGTCACTGTTTTTCCGGTTCCGGTCATCGCCTTGCCCCAACTCACGGCGAACAATTTTCATCTGAAATTAAGAGGTTAACGGGCGATGGTCAACAGCGCGCTGAACAGTTAGGTGGCAAAATCGAGGCATGACATGCCGACAATTTTGGAAGTGCGTCACCAGCGCAACAGCGCGGACCCCCAGGTGAAACCGCCACCCATCGCTTCCAGGAGCACCAAATCGCCCTTCTTCACGCGTCCATCCTTCACCGCGACATCGATCGCCAGCGGAATCGAGGCCGCCGAGGTGTTGCCGTGCCGGTCCACCGTCAGCACGACTTTCTGCGGCGCAATATCAAGCTTGTGCGCGGACGCATCGATGATTCGCTTGTTCGCCTGGTGGGGAATGAACCAGTGGATGTCCTCGGCCGACAGCCCCGTGGCGTTGAAGGCAGCGACGATCACATCCGTGATCATGCCGACGGCGTGCTTGAACACCTCGCGCCCCTCCATGCGCAGGTGGCCGACGGTCATGGACGAGGACGGGCCGCCGTCGACATAGAGCTTTGACTTGTGCCGGCCGTCGGAACGCAGATGCGTGGTGAGCACGCCACGATCGGAGGTCTTGCCGGACTGCTGCTGTGCTTCCAGCACGATGGCCCCGGCGCCATCGCCGAACAGCACGCAGGTGCCACGGTCGTTCCAGTCGAGGATGCGGGAAAAAGTCTCGGCGCCGATCACCAGCGCCCGCTTGAACGCGCCCATGCGCAGGAAATTGTCGGCGGTCGCGAGCGCAAACACGAAGCCGGTGCAGACCGCCTGCAGGTCGAAGGCGGCGCCATGGTGGATGCCGAGCCCGGTCTGGACCGCAACCGCGGTCGCGGGGAAGGTGTTGTCGGGCGTGGAGGTCGCGAGCACGATCAGGTCGATCGCCTGCGCGTCGATGCCGGCACTGGCGAGCGCGGCCTTGGCGGCATTGATCGCAAGATGCGAGGTGAACTCGCCTTCGGCCGCGATATGGCGTTCGCGGATGCCGGTGCGCTGCACGATCCACTCGTCGGAAGTGTCGATCCGCGCGGCGAGCTCGGCATTGGTCAAAGTCTGCTGCGGCAGATAGGAGCCGCAGCCGAGCACCACCGAACGCAGAGTCACGAGACAGCCTCCTGCGGCACGGACGAAAGCGTGCCGCCATCACGGTTGAGCATTTGATTGATCTTGGTCAGGAGATCGTAGCGGACCATCTCATAGCCAACATCCACGGCATAGGCAAAGCCCTCGGCGTCGATCCCGCCATGGCTTTTGACCACGACGCCCCGCAGCCCCAGGAACACCCCGCCATTGGACTTCTTCGGGTCGAGCTTTTCGCGCAGCTCGCGGAACGCCCGGCGCGCCAGCAGGTAGCCGATCCGGGCGAGCCAGCTCTTTCCGATTGCCGCGCGCAGGAACTCGCTGATCTGGCGGGCCGTGCCCTCCGCGGTCTTCAGCGCGATGTTGCCGCTGAAGCCTTCGGCCACGATCACGTCGGCCACGCCCCTGCCGATGCCGTCGCCCTCGACGAAGCCGACATATTCGAGCTGGGGCAGGTTCATCGCGCGCAGCAGCTCTCCGGCCTCACGGATCTCCTCATGGCCCTTGATCTCCTCGGTTCCGATGTTGAGGAAGCCGACCTTGGGCCGCTGCAGGTTGAGCAGCACGCTAGCCATCGCACTGCCCATCGCCGCCAGCGCCACCAGGTGGCGCGCGTCGCCGCCGATGGTGGCACCGAGATCGAGCACCACCGATTCCCCGCGCAGGGTCGGCCAGACCGCCGCGATCGCCGGACGGTCGATGCCGTCAAGCATATGCAAAATGAACCGCGCCATCGCCATCAACGCGCCGGTGTTGCCGGCGGAGACCGCGACATCGGCTTCGCCCTTCTTCACCGCATCGATCGCAAGCCACATCGAGGAGGTCTTGCGGCCGCGCCGCAGCGCCTGGCTCGGCTTGTCCTCCATGTTGACGGCGACATCGGTATGGATGACGCGGGAGACCGCCTTCAGCTTCGGATGGCGTGCAAGCTCGGCTTCGATGAGGTCGCGCTTGCCGAACAGCAGAAATTCGGCGTCGGGGTGCCGTGACAGCGAGATCGCGGCCCCAGGCACGACGACGGACGCGCCGACATCGCCACCCATGGCGTCAAGCGCGATTCGAACCTTTTGAGGCATGAATGTCCCGGAAACCTGATGACTTGGTCGCCAAATTCGTGATCGCCAGTTGCTTGGCCATCACCTCCTGTGGCGAACGGCCGATGGCTCGCGGCCGCCGGCCGCGCGGGCGGACAATAACGTTTCGGCGTGCCGACACAACCTCTTGACCCCCGCCTTTTGCTCATGGAACCACTGCGACAGGAATCACGATGCGACCATAAGCTCGTGGAATCGCGCTTCTTATCGGTGTACTCGGAAGCTCCTATTTGCCTTTCGGCTTAGGCGAAGGTTTCGCAGGATCGAGTTGCAGCGATTTCAGCGCGGCAAAGGGACGGTCCTCGGGATCGGCGGCCGCCATTTTCGGCTCGAACACGGCGCCCTGTTTGCGTGGATAGGGATCGATGGCGAGATAAAGCACGTCGGTCGCCAGCCGGCCGAGATCGATGATGCCGTTCTCGATCGGCTCCGGCGCATCCGTCATGTCGGTCGTGCTATCGCCCTCGTCGCCATCGGCTTCGGCGAGGTCAGGGATCTGCTCCGAAGGCGCAAACATCAGATCGATCTCTTCATCGATGTCATTCTCGATCGGTTCGAGCGTCACCACGCAATTCTGCCCCACCCTGGCCTGCAAGCGGCCCACGACATGAACCCGCCCGCCGCTCCGCGGCGCGAGATCGAAGGCGGCGCGAGCGTAGGAAATCTCGCGCAGGTCCGCGATCTCGGCCATCGCCGCGCGCGCGGCTTGATCTGCTTCGATCTCGCGATGCAGGCCGGTGTCGGGAATCTGCACTACCGGAACGAAGGCGCGCCAAGGATCACGTGAAGGATCACGTGAAGGATCACGTGAAGGATCGCGTGAAGGATCGCGTGCTGGGTCTCGGGAAAGACCGCGTGAGGCATCGCGCGGAGGATTACGATCGTCGGTACGGCTCATGCGGATGCCTCCTCGGCGAGCGGCATCGGAAATTTCCAGGCGAGAAGCCGCCCTGCATCGCTCTGACCAGCGAGCGATGCGATGGCGGCCTGCGCATAGGCGGCGAGCCGGCGTGCGTTCTCGATCTGCTCGCCATCCAGCACATTTCGGTTGATGGCCCGTGCCAACGCCTCGGCGTTCTCGGATAGCGCCATGTCATAGGCCGCCGACCGGCCATAGAAGGCCTCGCCGACGACCTGCATCTTCTTCGGCACCGCCAGGTCGCCCACGGCCATTTCCCGCAAGTTCGCGTCCATGTCGGCGCAAAAATGGTCGAACAATGCCTGCGACAGCTCGACTCCACTGGGAAGGCCGCGCAGATGGCGCAATACCATCCACAAATGCAGGAGAAGCAGGTCGAAACGGCCGTTTACCGTATCCTCCACGCCCAAGTGCCGATAAAACAAGGGTTCTCGCGCCTGCGTCACGATCATGCCATAGATGGCCTCGATGGTGCCGCGCGGGGCTAGCCGGGGTTTCCTGAAGTGATTGAGCGGCCAAAGCATTGTGGGGTTCCGCAGGCGAGCCCTGTCGGGCCGTGCGCATGTTGCAAACGGGGCTCTCGCCCGGTACGTCAACGCCTCGCCGGATGCAAGAGGACCGGACCCGTTCCGACATGATTGAGACCAGCAAGAATCAGTGGACCGCTGCCCGCCGCCTTTTCGCGAATTGGCGCGGCGTGTTTGCGTGGCGCGGCTTTTTTGCGCGGCGCGGCCTGCGCTCGGCCACGGCAGCGGCGCTCGTCTGCGGCCTGCTCGCCGCCTGCACCGGCGAGCAGTTCCAGAAGGGCTATATCCTGCCGCCAGGCGCATTGGAGCAGATCCCGATCGGTGCCAGCCAGGACCAGGTGCTGATCGTGATGGGCACGCCGTCGACCGTCGCGACGCTGGACGGCGAGGTCTTCTATTACATCTCCCAGCGCGCCGAGCGCCCGGTGATGTTCATGAACCAGAAGGTCGTCGACCAGCGCGTGATCGCGATCTACTTCGACAAGAACCGGCAGGTTAAGCGGCTGGCCAATTACGGCCTGAAAGACGGCCACATCTTCGATTTCGTCAGCCGCACCACGCCGACCTCCGGTCAGGAGCTCTCGTACCTGACGCCGCTGTTCAAATTGCTCAGCTTCAATTAGCGCCACGGGTCCGCCCGCGCCTACGCGCCCCTCATGCAAAAACCCCGCGGCTTCGCGCCGCGGGGTTTCGCGTTTCGTTGTACCGCGCCGCTCAGCGCGCGAGGACGGCGAGCAGCAAGAGCGCCACGATGTTGGTGATCTTGATCATCGGATTCACCGCAGGACCCGCCGTGTCCTTGTAGGGGTCGCCGACGGTATCGCCGGTCACGGCCGATTTGTGGGCATCACTGCCCTTGCCGCCATAGTGGCCGTCCTCGATGTACTTCTTGGCGTTGTCCCAGGCACCGCCGCCCGAGGTCATCGAGATCGCGACGAACAGACCCGTGACGATCACGCCGAGCAGCATGGCGCCGACGGCCGAGAACGCGGCCGACTTGCCGGCGGCGCCGCCGCCCGCGATCGCATAGATCAGGAAGTAGACGACGATCGGCGACAGCACCGGCAGCAGTGACGGGATGATCATCTCCTTGATCGCGGCCTTGGTCAGGAGGTCGACGGCCTTGCCGTAGTCGGGCTTGTCCGAGCCCTGCATGATGCCGGGCTTCTCCCGGAACTGGCGGCGCACTTCCTCGACGATCGCGCCGGCGGCGCGGCCGACCGCGGTCATGCCGAGCGCGCCGAACAGGTAGGGCAGCAAGCCGCCGAACAAGAGGCCGACCACCACATAGGGATTGTTCAGCGAGAAGTCGGGGTTGATCCCGGCGAAGTAAGAGTGATGCGCCGCGTCGCCGATGAAGAACTTCAGATCCTGGTTATAGGCCGCAAACAGCACCAGCGCGCCCAGACCGGCGGAGCCGATCGCGTAACCCTTGGTGACCGCCTTGGTGGTGTTGCCGACCGCGTCCAGTGCGTCGGTCGACTTGCGGACTTCCTTCGGCAGGCCCGCCATTTCGGCGATGCCGCCGGCATTGTCGGTGACCGGGCCGAACGCGTCCAGCGCCACGATCATGCCGGCCAGCGCCAGCATGGTCGCGGTCGCAATCGCAATGCCGAACAGACCGGCGAGGCTGTAGGTAACCAGGATGCCGGCGATGATGACGATCGCGGGCAGCGCGGTCGCCTCCATCGAGATGGCGAGGCCCTGGATCACGTTGGTGCCGTGACCGGTGACGGAGGCCGCCGCGATCGATTTCACCGGGCGATAGTCGGTGCCGGTGTAGTATTCGGTGATCCAGATGATCAGCGCGGTGACGACGAGGCCGACCACGCCGCATTCGAACAGCGCCGCCCCGGTGTAGTCGACCCCGGGCAACTTGTCGAAGCCGACCAGATAATAGATCACGCCGGCCACGCCGACCAGCGACAACACGCCGGTGGCGATCAGGCCCTTGTACAGCGCGCCCATGATCGACTGATTGGCGCCGAGCTTGACGAAGAACGTGCCGATGATCGAGGTGATGATGCAGATGCCGCCGATCGCAAGCGGCAGCGTCATCATGTTGGCGAGGATCGGCGTCTTGGCGAAGAAGATCGCGGCGAGCACCATGGTCGCGACCGCGGTCACCGCATAGGTCTCGAACAGGTCGGCCGCCATGCCGGCGCAGTCGCCGACATTGTCGCCGACATTGTCGGCGATGGTGGCGGGGTTGCGCGGATCGTCCTCGGGAATGCCGGCCTCGACCTTGCCGACGAGGTCGCCGCCGACGTCGGCCCCCTTGGTGAAGATGCCGCCGCCGAGACGGGCAAAGATCGAGATCAGCGAGGCGCCGAAGCCGAGCGCGACCATGGCGTCGACGACGGTGCGACTATCCGCGGCGAGGCCCAAGGCATGGGTCAGGATGGCGAAATAGATGGTGACGCCGAGCAGCGCGAGACCGGCGACCAGAAGGCCGGTGATCGCGCCCGCCTTGAAGGCGAGTTCGAGGCCGCCGGCGAGCGAGGTGGTCGCCGCCTGCGCGGTGCGCACGTTGGCGCGCACCGACACGTTCATGCCGATGAAGCCAGCCGCCCCCGACAGCACGGCGCCGATGGCAAAGCCGACCGCAACCAGCATGCCGAGAAAATACGCGAGCAGCGCGAAGATCACGACGCCGACGAGGCCGATGGTGGTGTACTGCCGGCGCAGATAGGCCTGCGCGCCTTCGCGCACCGCCGCGGCGATCTCCTGCATGCGCGGATTGCCGGCGTCGGACTTCAGGACCGAAGTCGTCGCCCAGACGGCGTAAAGAATGGAAAGCGCCCCGCAGAGCACGATCAACCACAATGCTGTCATCTAATTTGCCTCAGATCTTGGATGGCCCCACGCCCCGGCCGCGAACGCGGCGGACGCTCAAGAAGGAGGCCGGCCCTGCCCAAAAGGGCGGCCTCAAATCGGGCCGGACCATGCCAAAATCAACCCGGCCGCGCAACGCCGAAGCGCCCAAAAAGGTGGTTTTCGGCTGGATTTTCGATCGGAAGAAACAACGTTTCCGATCCAATTCCTAGAAATGGCTGTAGGACAACCGCGTCAGCCGAATTTCGCCGCCCTCGCCATCCAAGAACCGGGGCGCGCCGGTCCCCGCGGTGACCATGCCGATCGCGGTCAGCGCGACCCCTGCCCGCCGGGCCTCCTCGGCAAAGGCGCTCCGGCGCGGCTCCGACACGGTGCAGAGAAGCTCGTAATCGTCGCCACCGCAGATCAGGGTTTCCAGGGTGACGGCACCGCGCGAAACGAGGCCGGCGGCCACCGCCGAAACCGGAACGAGCGGCGCATCAATCGTCGCGGACACGCCGGAGGCCGCACAGAGCTTTGTCAGGTCGCCGGCGAGCCCATCGGATACATCCATCGCGGCAGAGGCATGCGCGCGGACCGCTCTGGCGAGCGTGCTGCGCGGCTGCGGCACGCGATAGCGGCCGACAAGCAGCTCCTTCCCCGTGGGATCGCCGGTGAGCGCGGCAGCGACGGCGCCGCCTTTCAAAACATCCAGTCCCAGCGCGGCATCGCCGATCGTCCCGGTCACCATGATGTGGTCCCCCGCGCTGGCGCCGCTGCGGCGAACCATTTTGCCTTCGCCGACACGGCCAAAGGCGGTGATCGAGACCGTCAACGGGCCGGGCGTCGAAACCGTGTCGCCGCCGAGCAGCGGACAGGCGAAGGATTGAGCGTCCTCGCCAAGCCCGCGCGCAAACGCGGCAAGCCAGCCCCCGTCGACCTCGCGCAGCGCCAGTGTCAGCACAAACCCTGCCGGCGCCGCCCCCTTCGCCGCGAGATCCGACAGATTCACCCGCAGCGCCTTGCGCGCGATGGTGTCGGGGGGATCATCGGGCAGGAAATGGACGCCCTCGACGATCGCATCCGTCGTCACGACGATGTCCTCGCCCTGCGCCTTCAGGATCGCAGCGTCGTCATCGAGTGCGAAGGCGCCGGCATCGGTCGCCAGCGGCTTGAAATAGCGCGCGATCAGCGAGTCTTCGCCGGAGGCCTGCTTGTTCCCGTTCGTCATCGCCTTCTACCATCTCGTCATTGGGCGAAGCAGGCAATCCAGAAATGCACCCGCGGAGACAGCCTGGACTGCTTGCTCGCTTCGCTCCTCGCAATGACGATGCTGAGCTACCCTCGCCCAAACTCGTCGTCGCGGAATTGGCGCGCGATCTGGTCGAGCACGGCGTTCACCATGCCGGTCTCCTCGCGCTCGACAAAGGCGTGCGCGACATCGACATATTCGGAAACGACGACGCGGCCCGGCACATCCTTGCGATGCTCGAGCTCATAGGCTCCCGCGCGCAGTACCGCGCGCAGGATGGCGTCGATCCGTTTCAACGGCCAGCCTTTCGACAGCGCGTCGTCGATCAACGGATCGAGCCTGGTCTGGTCCCGCACCACGCCCGAGACGACGTCGCGAAAGAATGCGGCTTCCGCCGGCAGATATTTCTCGCCCTCGACCTCGTTGCCGAGCCAATGGCTTTCGAACTCGGCGAAAATGTCGTTGATGCCGGCGCCGGCGATGTCCATCTGGTACAGCGCCTGCACGGCGGCGAGCCGAGCCGCGCCGCGCCGGTTGGCTTTCCTGTCGGGGCCTTTCGCCGGTTTGCTCTTGCTGTCGGCCATCATTGCGCTCTCGTGAGACGGCGCTTGATGCGCAGCATCGCCAGCGCAGCGCGCGCGGCATCGCCGCCCTTGTTGAGCTCGCAAGCGCGCGCCCGCACCCAGGCCTGCTCCTCGTTGTTGACCGTCAAAATACCGTTGCCGATGGGAAATTTTTCTGCAACCGCCAGATCCATCAACGCGCGCGAGGATTCCATCGACACGATCTCAAAATGGATCGTCTCACCTTTAATGACACAGCCGAGTGCGATCGCTGCGTCATACGGGCTGCCGCCATATCTACCGGACGTTATTGCAATCGAGATCGCGGCCGGTATCTCCAAAGCGCCCGGCACCGTAATGACGTCGTACGAAACGCCCGCCGCTTTCAGCTCGGCCACCGCGCCTTCCAGAAGCGCATCCTGGATGTCGTCATAGAAACGCGCTTCGACGATCAGCGCGCGAGCGCC
Source organism: Bradyrhizobium sp. (assembly GCA_019243075.1). Taxonomy (GTDB): domain Bacteria; phylum Pseudomonadota; class Alphaproteobacteria; order Rhizobiales; family Xanthobacteraceae; genus Bradyrhizobium. The sequence goes on along the minus strand of JAFAUV010000190.1, from coordinate 26,974 downwards.
GGAAATATCGGTCTGGTCCTTCAACGGGGCGCGCCGCGCGTCTGCCATCTCACACCTTCATTTCGGTCAGGCGCGCGGCATAGCGCGCCATCAGATCAACCTCGATATTGACCTCGCTGCCCAGCTGCCAGCCCGAAAGCGTGGTCACATTGAGCGTATGCGGGATGATCAGCACGGAAAACCTCACGTCCTGCACCGTATTGACCGTCAGCGACACGCCATCCAGCGTGATCGAGCCTTTTGCCGCGATGAAGCGCGCCAGCTCTCGCGCGGTCGACAGTTCGAACCGCGCCATGTCGGGCAGATCCTCGCGGCCGATGATTTTGGCGATGCCGTCGGCATGCCCCGCCACGATGTGCCCGCCGAGCTCGTCGCCGATCTTGAGCGAGCGTTCCAGATTGAGCCTGGTGCCGACAGACCAATGCTTCGCCGTCGTCATCGCGAGGGTTTCGGCGGCGGCGTCGACGTCGAACCAGGTCTTGTCGCCGTGCACGCCCGACGCCACCACGGTGAGGCAAACGCCGTTGCAGGCGATCGAGGCGCCGTCGGCGATGGTGGCACGATCATAGGTGGAGGCAATCCGCAGCCGGTGCAATTGCCCCTGCGCCACCGGCTGCAGGCTCGTGATCTCGCCGATATCGGTGACAATGCCGGTAAACATTACGCGCGCTCGTAGATGGCCAGTGTGTCGTTGCCAAGCGTCTCGCTAGCACGAAGTTTAAGCCGCGGCGACTGCGTGATTTCCGTGAGCCCCAATGCACCCAGCGCAGCGACGCCGCCGGCTCCGATGCTTTCCGGACCGCGCAGGAGCCAGACCTCGTCGACGAGATCGGCCGCCACGAAGGACGAAGCCACGCGGCTGCCGCCTTCCACCAGCAGGCGGGTGATGCCCTTCTCCGACAGCGCGTTCAAGACAGCCCAAAGATCGAGCCCGGACGCCGAGGCCGGCGGAACGCGGAACACCTGGGCCCCGGCCGCGCCGAGCTTTGCGGCGGCTGGCGCTTCCGCAAGCTCGGATGCGACCACCCAGAGCGGCGTCTCGCGCGCGGAATGCACGAGCCGGCTGTTGCCGGGAATGCGCAGCGCGCGGTCGAGCACCACCCGCACCGGCGATCGGGCCGCCATGCCCGGCAGACGGCAGGTCAGGAGCGGATCGTCCGCGAGCACCGTGCCGATGCCGACCAGTATCGCGTCGCTCTGCGCCCTCAATAGATGTACCCGCGTCCGCGCCGTTTCGCCCGTGATCGCGACCGGCTTGCTTCCCGCCGCGCCGATCTTGTCGTCGGCGGATACCGCAAGCTTCAGGATCACATGCGGACGGCCGTCGCGGACGCGGCGGAAGTGGCCGGCATGGTCGCGGGCGGCTTCCTCGGCGAACAGGCCGACATCAACCCTGATGCCCGCCGCGCGCAGTTTGGCGTGCCCCTTCCCTGCGACTTCCGGATTGGGGTCCTCGATTGCGGCAACAACGCGCGAGATGCCGGCGGCAATGATCGCGTCCACGCAGGGCGGCGACTTGCCGAAATGCGAGCAGGGTTCGAGCGTGACGTAGAGCGTGGCGCCCCTGCCCGCCTCGCCGGCCCGCTTTAGCGCCTCCGGCTCGGCATGCGGGCGGCCGCCAACCAGGGTCCAGCCGCGACCGACGATGACGCCGTCCTTCACCACGACGGCGCCGACAGCCGGATTCGGCCAGGTCCGGCCCAGTCCCCGCCGGCCGAGCGTCAACGCAAGCTGCATGTAGCGGCGGTCGGCCTCCATTGCGGCTTGCTTCGCGGCGCCGGATTTTTCCCGAAGCTGGTCTTCCAGGATGCGGAAGATCATTTGCGTATCGTGACGATTCTCGCCTCGTCCTCGCCGGAGAGCTCGCCGAGCAGGTTCTCAAAGTCTTTGGCCTCGCGGAAATTGCGATAGACCGAGGCGAAGCGGACATAGGCGACGTCGTCGAGCTTGCGCAGATGCTCCATCACATTCTCGCCGATCACCTCGGAGGAGACCTCCGCCTCCCCGCCGCTCTCCATTTCGCGCACGATGTCGGAGACCATCTTCTCGACGCGCTCGGCATCCACCGGCCGCTTGCGCAAGGAGACCTGCACCGAGCGCATCAGCTTGTCGCGGTCGAACGGCACACGGCGGCCGTTGCGCTTGATGACGGTGAGCTCGCGGAGCTGCACGCGCTCGAACGTGGTGAAGCGGAAATTGCAGGTCACGCAGACCCGCCGCCGGCGGATGACCGAGGAGTCTTCCGTGGGCCGGGAATCCTTCACCTGGGTATCGAGGCTGTTGCAGCTCGGGCAACGCATTCCGAAAGTGCCTTTACTGGTAGATCGGGAAGCGGTCGGTGAGCGCCTTCACCCGTTCCTTGATCGCAGCTTCCGCCAGCGGGGCCTGGCCGTCATGCGACTGCGCGATCGCGCCCAATACTTCGGCGATCATGCCGCCGACCTGCTTGAACTCCGCAACGCCGAAACCGCGCGTGGTCGCAGCCGGCGTGCCGAGCCGCAGGCCCGAGGTGACGAACGGCTTCTCGGGGTCGAACGGAATGCCATTCTTGTTGCAGGTAATGGCAGCGCGGACCAGCGCCTTTTCCGAGACGTTGCCCTTCAGCCCCTTGGGGCGCAGATCGACCAGCATCAAATGGTTGTCGGTGCCGCCGGAGACGATATCGAAGCCGTGGCCGCGCAGCGTTTCCGCGAGCGCCCTGGCATTTTCGACGATGTTCTTTGCGTAGATCTTGAATTCCGGCCGCAAGGCTTCCGCAAACGCCACCGCCTTTGCCGCGATCACATGCATCAGGGGACCGCCCTGCAGGCCCGGGAAGATCGCCGAGTTGAGCTTCTTGGTCAGCGCTTCGTCGTTCCAGAGGATCAGGCCGCCGCGCGGGCCGCGCAGCGACTTATGCGTGGTTGTCGTCGTGACATGGGCATGGGGCACCGGCGAGGCATGTACGCCGCCGGCGACCAGGCCGGCGAAATGCGCCATGTCGACCAACAGATACGCGCCGACACTGTCTGCAATTTCGCGGAAGCGCTTGAAATCCCAGGGACGCGAATAGGCCGAGCCGCCGGCGATGATCAGCTTCGGCCTCACCTCTTCGGCTTGCCTCGCGAGCGCGTCCATGTCGATGAGCTGGTCCTCGCGGCGCACGGTGTAGTGCGAGGCCTTGAACCACTTGCCGCTCATGTTGACGGGCGAACCATGGGTCAGATGGCCGCCCGCGGCGAGATCGAGGCCCATGAAGGTATCGCCGGGCTGCAACAGCGCCAGAAACACCGCCTGGTTCATCTGGCTCCCGGAGTTCGGCTGCACGTTTGCGAACTGCGCACCGAAGAGCTTCTTGGCGCGCTCGATCGCGAGCGTCTCGGCGACGTCGACCCATTCGCAACCGCCATAGTAACGCGCGCCCGGGTAGCCTTCCGCATATTTGTTGGTCATCACCGAGCCCTGCGCTTCCAGCACGGCGCGGCTGACGATGTTTTCGGACGCAATCAGCTCGATCTCATGCCGCTGGCGACCAAGCTCGCCCTTGATCGCGGCCGCGATCTCGGGATCCGCCTGCGTCAGGCTGGCGCTGAAGAAGGAATCAGGAGCGGAGGCGGCTTTGGCGCTGGTCGAGGGAGCATTCATCGGCGAAATATCTCCACCGCCGCAATCCCCTGGGGCGCGGTCGGTCTTGTGGTGGCGGTCGGAAGCGGTAGCGCGCCGATTAGCACATTGCCGGGTCCGGGCCAAGGCATTGCGGTAGGGTCTTGATATCATGCCAGATATTGTGGGGCCGACAGCGGAGCTTCCCAGACCACCCGCGATCAGCCTGGGCGATCAATGAGCTGGGATGCCAGCTGCTGCAGGCTGTCTCGCGGGCCAAGGCCGCCGCAGCCGGCCTTCGAGGCGCGCGGTCTCACTCGATCGTGACATCACGCCACGCCGCTTGCCATTTGGCCCACGCGAGTAAGCCCTAACTAACTTTTTCGTAGTGGGAGCGACGATGTCCGAAACGGGAGCGAGCCATGTCCGAGCCATCCGTTTTCCGGCAGAAAGCCGAAATGTTCGAGCAGCGGGCTGATAGCGCAGCCGATCCGATCTCCAGGCAGCATTACCGCGAAATGGCCGCGCACTACCGCAAGCTTCTGGTCGAGCATCTCGACAGCCGAAAGCACGAGCCCGCCGACTAGCCCCTAGCCCTTCACCGCGTTCGCCTGGCCGGCAAAACCGTCGCGGTTATAGATGTCATCGCGGAATTGCACGACGCCGTCGGGGGTGGCCCAAGCCGTGACATAGACCCAGTAGAGCGGAACGGGCTTTGCGACCTTGGCATCCTTGCGCTCGCCCGACGCAATCACCTGGTCGATCTCGGCGCGCGACCAGCCGGGGCTTTCCTGCAGGATCCAGTACACCAGCTCGCGCACATTCTGCACGCGCATGCAGCCCGAGGAAGCAAAGCGGAAATCCTCGCCGAACAGGTTCTTCGCCGGCGTGTCGTGCATGTAGACGCCATACTGGCTCGGGAAATTGATGCGGATCGAGCCGAGCGAATTGAAATTGCCGGCGTCCTGCTTGAACTTGTAGTTCACCGCTTCGGTCGAATACCAGTCGATCTGCGAGGGCGGGGCTTCGTTGTTCCTGGAATCGTAGATGCGGATGTGGTTCTTGGTGAGGTAGTCCGGCTCGGCCTGCATCTTCGGGATCAGGTCTTTGCGCACGATCGAGACCGGAACGGTCCAGAACGGGTTGAAATTGATCTGGATGATTTTGCTGCTGATGTCGGGCGAGGGCCGGTCCGGCTTGCCGGCGACCGCGATGTGGCGCGTCACGGCAATGCCGTTCTCGATCGCCTCGATCTGCGCGGCCGGGATATTGGCGACCACAAGGCGGTTGCCGAGACCGCCGGTGAGTTGCTTCAGCCGCGTGGCGTTGATCCTGAGCTGCTGCAGCCGCATCTCGGCCGGCACGTTGAGCGCGCGGAGCGTGGTGTCGTGCACGATGCCGTCGGCGTGCAGCCCGTGGCGCACCTGGAAGCGGCGCATGGCGGCATCGACATAGGAATCGAACACCTGCGCGTCGCCGGAATCGAGCTCGAGATCGCCCGCGATCGAAAGCCGCTGGCGCAGCGCCGGGATCGCCGCGCTCTTCACGCCCCCGCGCGCACCTTCGGCAATCGCCGGCACCTCGGGCCAGCCGCCCTTGGCGACGATGGCCTCATATTGCGCGATCGAGGCTTCGGTGGTCTGCGCTGTCGATGGCGAGAGGGTCGGCAGCGTTTTCTTCGGCAGCTTGACGTTGCGGGAGGCGCTATCGAAGCCGCTGTCGAGGCTGGAATCCTGATTCTCCTGGATCAGTTCGTCCAGCATCTGGTCCGGCGTCTGATCCTGCGCACGCGCTGCGCGCGCGATCGCGCCGGCGGCAAGGCCGGCACCAAGGCTCAGGACGTTTCGGCGGGTGAACGAGCCGGTCACGGGCCGACCTTAGCAAACCCATTTTAACCGGGTAAGCCCGCTGCGGACCGTTCTCAAAGCTGTGATGCGGCCTTGACCGCTGAAGCGCCGTTCAAAGGCCGGTATAGCCGGCTTTCACGGGGTCGTTGGAGCCGTCGAGTTCACGCAGATAAGTCAGGCCGCACACCGTCAGCCGATGCGTGTCGCGCTCACCGGCCTCGAACAGCGTCTTGAGATACTCCGTCACCTTGGCGCGGGCTTCCTCGCTCGCCGCAGCGGTGCGGTTCACCAGCAGATCATAGGTCTGCATGATGCGGTCGATGGCGGCTTCCATGGGATCCTCTGGAATGTGGTCAGGGAATGGTTCGTCGGACCAGTTGCCTTGGTCAGACAAGTTCGTGGGCTTCGAATTTGGCGATCGCCAGATTGGCGAGCCTGATCTTGTTCACTTCGCCGCGGTGAAACATCTTCACGATGATCGTGAGCAGGCGATCGTTGGTGACGAAATCGTCCGGGATGGCGCCGGTGCGGCGCAGGTAGTTCGCGGCGATGGCGTAGGCGTCGCCGACCGCCCCCGTGTTCGTCGCTCGCACACCGCGTTCGACCAGCATGGTCATCATCCTCCACTTCGCAGGGATAAGCGCTTGGGGGCGGAACTGGTTCCAGGTTGCGGCGGCTTTTCTCTATTTGACATATGAAAACGAGGGCAGCGGAGGCGAAAACCTCCGATGCCCAGGGGAAGGTCCGGTTGAAAAGGGTTGCCGGTCTTCTGATATGGCCGGCTTGAACCTGGAAAATCCGTCAGAGACGGTACAGGATCTGGTCGGTCCAGAACCGCTCGAGCCGGTGCAGCGACTTGTTCAGGGTCGCGAACTCCTCATTCGAGATGCCGCCGACCTGCTCGACCGTCTTGACGTGCTTCTGATAGAGCGCGTCGACGATGCGGCGGATTTCCTGGCCCTGCGGCGTCAGGCGGATGCGGACCGAGCGGCGATCAACGCGCGAGCGCTGATGATCGAGGAAGCCGAGCTCGACCAGCTTCTTCAGATTGTAGGAGACATTGGAGCCGAGATAGTAGCCGCGCGTGCGCAGCTCGCCCGCGGTCAGCTCCTTGTCGCCGATATTGTAGAGCAGCAGCGCCTGCACCGAATTGATGTCGGAACGGCCACGGCGATCGAATTCATCCTTGATGACGTCGAGCAGGCGGCGATGCAGCCGCTCCACCAACGTCAACGCCTCCAGATAGAGCGGCTGCACCGGCGACTGGCCTGCAGCGCGCTCGGCGGTCTCCACCGCCGTCGCAACGGCATTCTTCATGACACTTCCCCTGTTGTCGTTTTATCGACTTATTCGACGAAACTTTTGTCCCGCCTGATAGGGCCAACGTAAGGGGCCGGCTTGAAGAACCGCTTAAATAAGACAATAAAGAGAGAATGAATTTAAGACAGTGAATTGCGGATTAAGCCCGTGGCGCAAGGACTTTTCGCAACTTTCCATTGACGGTGCGCAAGCGATGTTCACGCTCCGTGCACCCCGCATGTCATATTCCAAAACACCCCGCCACCGTTACGAAACCACCGCTTAAACGCTGTGGCGGCGCGCTTAAGGAAGCCAAAACCTTAAGGCGGATTCACCTAAAGTTTGAAGCAAGCGCCGATTACGGCGGGCGCTCGCGCGCGGCCATCCAGGCCAGCGCCAGATAGGCTGCGAGCATGAAGGCTTCGCCACCGACCACCATAAGGCTGCCGCCATAGATTCCCGGGAACATCAGTTCGATCACCGCCATCGACACCACGGTGGTGAGCCAGACCACCGCTCCCCATGGCGTGGCGAGCCACAGGCCGACGGCCGCGACGAGCTCGATGACCGCGAAATAGACGGTCGCCGCCTGCCAGGCCATCGGCTGGTTCTCGAAGGCGTCTTCCTCGCCGCCGATGAAGCCGGTGACCTGCGCCCAATGATAGAGCCCCTTCATGATCGCGATCACGGCCATGATGCGCAGGAACAGCACCAGCCGCCGCGTCCAGACGCTTTCGTCACCCTCGATCCGCTCGGACGACATCGCCGCCGAGAGCATGTTGTCCCGCGCCGCATCGCGCGGGGAGATGTCAGACATGGTGCAAGCCGATGGTCGCCATCAAATCAGTCTTCATAAAGCCGACTCTTGGCCTCGCCGACGGGCAAAATCAACCTTTGCGGCTGGTCAAATGACGGCCGCAGGCCTAAATGCTAGAATTAGACGAAGTCCAGCCCGGCATCCCAAGCGAGGCATTCCCATGGCGATCAAGTTCGGCCGTCCGATCGAAATGCGCGACGTATCACGCCGCGAGGCGAGGACGAGCGCCCCTGCCCTCGATCTGACCGTCCGTCCCCGCCGCAACCGCAAATCGGAATGGGCGCGGCGCATGGTGCGCGAGAATGTGCTCACCGTCGATGACTTGATCTGGCCGCTCTTTGTCACCGCCGGCCAGGACACGCGCGCGCCGATCGCATCGATGCCGGGCGTCGAGCGCCTTTCGGTCGATCAGATCGTGCGCGACGCGGAGCGCGCGGTGAAGCTGAACATTCCCTGCCTCGCGCTGTTTCCCTACACCGATCCATCCTTGCGTGACGCGCAGGGCTCGGAAGCGGTCAACCCCGACAATCTCGTCTGCCAATCGGTGCGCGCCATCAAGCGGGAGTTTCCCGACATCGGCATCCTCTGCGATGTCGCGCTTGATCCCTTCACCAGTCACGGTCATGACGGCCTCCTGCAGGACGGCAGGATATTGAACGACGAGACGGTGGCGGTCCTGGTGCGCCAGGCACTGGTGCAGGCCGAGGCCGGCTGCGACATCATCGCTCCCTCGGACATGATGGACGGTCGCGTTGGTGCGATCCGCGAGGCGCTCGACCGCGCGGGCTTCCAGGAGGTGCAGATCATGGCCTATGCCGCGAAATATGCCTCGGCTTTCTACGGCCCGTTCCGCGACGCCATCGGTTCGGCGAAGACGCTGACCGGCGACAAGCGCACCTATCAGATGGACAGCGCCAATTCCGACGAGGCTTTGCGCGAGGTCGAGCTCGACATCGCCGAAGGCGCCGACATGGTGATGGTCAAGCCCGGCATGCCCTATCTCGACGTGCTCCGCCGTGTGAAGGACACGTTCGGCATGCCGACCTTCGTCTACCAGGTCTCCGGCGAATACGCGATGATCGCGGGCGCCGCCCAGAACGGCTGGATCGACGGCGAGCGCGCCATGATGGAGAGCCTCGTCGGCTTCAAGCGCGCCGGCGCGGACGGCGTGCTGACCTATTTCGCGCCCAGGGCCGCCGAGCAGCTTCAGCAGCGGGGCTAACGGCGCAGCTGCCGCCGCGGCAACCGCGCGTCGCGAACAAACGAACCTCATTGAACATTGTAACATCCGCAAATATTGCGATTTTCCGGCGCGGCAAAGCCCTTGCAACCGCTTTCTCTCCTCCCATGTCCTGGCCGCGGGGATTTCCCCGGGGAGGAACGAGCATGTCTTACGGTTCGGGCAATGGCGGCGGCTGGAACAAGGGCGCGCCGAATGACGCGCCTGCGTTTGATCCCGATGCGGAGCCGGACCTGTTCCGGGGCGTGCTGACGCGCCGCGTCATCGCCTTCATCATCGACGTCATCGTGCTGTCGGTGCCGGTGGCGCTCGGCTACCTCTTCATCGCGGTGTTCGGCCTGCTCACGCTCGGCCTTGGCTGGGCGCTGTTCTGGCTGGCATGGCCGGCAACGATCGTCTGGGCGGTGATCTATTACGGCACCACGTTCGGCGGACCGCATTCGGCCACCATCGGCATGCGGGTAATGGATCTGGAGCTGCGCACCTGGTACGGCGCGCCCGGCTATTTCGTGCTGGGAGCCGCGCACGCCGTGCTGTTCTGGACCTCGATCTCGTTCCTGTCGCCGCTCATCCTGCTGATCGGCCTGTTCAATGCGAGGGGGCGGCTCGCGCACGATATCGTGCTCGGAACCGTGGTTATCAACAACTCGCTTCGTTCGCGGGTCGGGCAGCCCGCACGAACTTATTGAGCAAAGTAATTGACCGTTAGCCTCCGCGGCGCGATGCTATCAGCGTTTGCTTCGCCCCGGAGGCTCACAGGAATTCCTTGACCCAGCATTCGCGTGACACCCCGCAATTCTACCTGACGGCGCCCTCGCCCTGCCCTTATTTGCCGGGCCGGCACGAGCGGAAAGTGTTCACCCATCTCGTTGGCGACAAGGCGGGCGACCTCAACGACCTCCTGACCCATGGCGGCTTCCGGCGCAGCCAGTCGATTGCGTACCGGCCGGCCTGCGACCAGTGCCGCGCCTGTGTTTCCGTGCGTGTGGTCGCAAACGAGTTCCGTCCCTCCCGCAATTTCCGCAAAGTCCTGGCGCGCAACGCCGACATCATCGGCGAGCAGCGCAGCGCGGTCCCGACGTCGGAGCAATATTCGATTTTCCGCGCCTATCTCGATGCGCGGCACCGTCACGGCGGCATGGCCGACATGACCGTGCTCGACTACGCGATGATGGTCGAGGACAGCCATGTCGAGACGCGCATCATCGAATACCGCCGCCGCGGTCCCGACAGCGGCATCACCGGTCGCGGCCAGGGGCTGGTGGCGGTGGCGCTGACGGACGTGCTCTCGGACGGGCTGTCGATGGTCTATTCCTTCTTCGATCCGGCGGAAGAGAGCCGCTCGCTCGGCACCTTCATGATCCTCGACCACATCGCCCGCGCGCGGCGCCAGGGCTTGCCTTACGTCTATCTCGGCTACTGGATCGAGGGCTCCAAGAAGATGGACTACAAGGGCCGCTACCTGCCGCAGCAGCGGCTGGCGCCGTCAGGGTGGCTGCGGGTGGATGCCGCGGGCGACGTGGCGAGCGAGCCGCAGGATTAGCGCCACTTTCCGAAGTTCGCATGCCATTGCAGCAAGGCCGGGAAGGCCGGCGCCAGATGCTGACTGATCGATATGGTTGACGCACGGCGTCGCAGGATATACATTTCTCTAAAGTATATCATGGGAGGCGGCCATGCAGGTTGCGAAATGGGGAAACAGCCTTGCCGTGAGGCTTCCCGCCTCGGTGGTCGAGGCGCTCCAACTTAAAGAAGGCGATGAGATCGAGATTCACATTGCCGGTGCACGAGAGTTCGGGCTCTCGCGCAAACCCGGTCGCGACGAATTATTGAAGCGCCTGCGCACCTTCCGCGGTCGTCTGCCTGCCGACTTCAAATTCGACAGAGACGAGATGAATGGCCGCTGATTTTTTTGATACAAGCGTACTTGCCTATATCGCTTCAGGAGACGCGAGGAAAGCAGATCGCGCAGAGGCCGCCGTTGCCGCTGGCGGGGCTATCAGCGTGCAAATTCTCAACGAGCTTGCCAATGTAGCTCGCCGGAAAATGCGGATGTCGTGGGCGGAGACCCGCGCGCTTCTGAACCCGCTGCGCAGCCTATTGACCGTTCATTCATTGACCCTTGAGGTCCACGAAACGGGGATTGCACTCGCCGAGCGATACGACTTCCCGACCTATGATGCGATGGTCGTCGCTTCGGCTCTGCATGCCGGCAGCCCGATCTTGTGGTCGGAAGACATGCAACATGGCATGAAGTTGAAAGAAGGATTGCGTATCCTAAACCCGTTTCGCGCCACCTAGTGCAGCTCACGCACTCCCATAATCCCAAACCAGCTTCGCATTGAGCACGATGATCGCCGCGGCGGTGGCGACTGCCAGCAGGGTGAGCCAGCGCGGCGCCACATAGGGGCCCATCTTCGCGCGGCTCGCGGTGAACATCACCAGCGGCACCACGGCGAACGGCAATTGCAGGCTGAGCACGACCTGGCTCAGGATGAGCAATTGTCCCGTCCCCTTCTCTCCGAACCAGATGGTCACGATGACCGCCGGCAGGATCGCGATCATCCGCGTCACCAGCCGCCGCAGCCAAGGCGCGATGCGGAAGTTCAAGAAGCCTTCCATCACGATCTGGCCCGATAGCGTCGCGGTGATGGTCGAGTTGAGGCCGCAGCAGAGCAGCGCGATGGCAAACAGCGTCGGCGCCAGCGTCGAGCCGAGCAGCGGCGAGAGGAAGGAATGCGCCTGGTCGAGCTCGGCGACATCGGTCCTGCCGGCGCGATGGAAGGTAGCCGCCGCCAGGATCAGGATCGAGGCGTTGATGACAAAGGCAAAGCACAGCGCGATGGTGGAATCGATGGTGGCGAGGGAGATCGCCTCGTGCCTTTCTGCCGGTGTGTCGGCATAGCCGCGCGTCTGCACCAGGCCGGAATGCAGATAGAGATTATGCGGCATCACGGTTGCGCCGAGGATGCCGAGGGCCAGATAGAGCATTTCCCGATTGGCGAACAGCTCGCGGCTCGGCGCCAGCCCCCCGAGCACCGCACCCCAGTCGGGATCGGCTAGCGCGATCTGCACCGCGAAACAGGCGGCGATCACACCCAGCATCGCCACCACAAAGGCCTCGATCCAGCGGAAGCCGAACGCCTGCAGGGCGAGGATGAGAAGGACGTCGGCAGCGGTGATGACGACGCCGATCTCGAGCGGAATATGAAACAGAAGGTTGAGCCCGATCGCGGTGCCGATCACTTCCGCAAGGTCGGTCGCGGTGATCGCGATCTCCGCCGAGAGCCACAGGGGAACGGTGACATAGCGCGGAAAGGAATCGCGGCAGGCCTGCGCCAGGTCGCGACCGGCGCCGACGCCGAGCCGCGTGCACAGCGATTGCAGGACGATCGCCATCACGTTCGACAGCAGCGCCACGGTGAGCAGCGCGTAGCCGAATTTGGAGCCGCCGGCGAGCGAAGTCGCCCAGTTGCCGGGGTCCATATAGCCCACGGCGACGAGATAGCCGGGACCGAGGAACGCAAACAGCTTGCGCCAGAACGATCCGTTCTGAACGGTCCGAACCGAGCCGAACATATCCGACAGCGACGGCTCGCCACGGGCTCCGCGCCAGCCCGGAAGGTCGGGGGCAAGGCCGCGGGCCGGTTCCGGCGCGGCTTCAGGCGTCAAATCGGTTGTTCTGGCGTCCATGGTCCCACCATGGCCCAAGTTTTCCTTTAATGCAACTCATTCGCAAATGCATCTGATAAGCCGACCAGACCGCCGCGTCGGCGGATATCCGCATCATCGGCCGGTCCCCGTGGTTTCGGCTCGCAGCCGGAAAGGAAAAATTAACCACGATCATCGCCTGATGGCACTGCGGCACTCGAATGCCGACTCGCCGAGGCGCCCCGCGCGGCGGACAGCCGGTGCTCTGCGCCCGGCCCAGGGAGCTCGATATGTTGACTGAATTCGGTCTGACGCAGGCGGCCACGCTGCCAGGCGCAACCGTTACCCCGGCGATACAGATTTCCGGACCAAACCGGCGGCCCATGGTCAACAGTTGGGACGTCTTCGATACGCTGGTCAGCCGGTTTTTCGTCGATCCCATCGATGTGCTGCGCCTCGTCGAGCAGCGCGCGCAGGAGGCGGACTTCCTCAAGCGGCGCCTGCAGGCCCAGGCGGATCTCGATCACGTCGGCGCGCCCTATGTCATCCACGACATCTATCGCAGGTTGGTTGCCAGCGGCATGGAAAAGCCCCGCGCGCTGACGATGCTGGGACTCGAATTGGCAATCGAGCGTGAATTGCTGTTTCCGATCCGCGCGATCGTCGAGATGGTCGAGCCGGGAGACATCATCCTCTCCGACATGTATCTGCCTGACGAGGTCGTCTTCGACCTGGTGCGAGAGCTCTGCGGTCTGGATGAATTGCGACCGATCGTGAGAAGCAATTGGGGCAAGGCTTCCGGAACGATCTGGCCGCAAGTGATGGCCCATTACGCGGTCCGCACCCATTTTGGCGACAATCACCACTCCGACGTCGAGGCGCCGCGCAAGTTTGGAATTGAAACTTCCTGTATCGACAATGCAAGGCCGACGCCCTGGGAAATGACGGTGGCCAATCTCGGGCTGCAGCAACTCGCGCTGCTGTTGCGGGAAACCCGGCTGCGCGGCGTGACCAACGAAGCCGGACCATTGCAGAACGTCATCGCCGGACCTTACCTCGCCCTGCTCTACGGGTTCTCCGTCTGGCTGAACCGGAGCTTCGGTCCGGACCAGCGATTCGTGTTTCTTCGACGCGATGCGGATGACCTGGCACGGGTTTTCTCGACGCTCTACCCGTTCGTGGATTCGACGACGCTCGATCTGTCCCGGGAGATCGTCCTGTCCAGGAGTTTTGATCACATATTGCTGTCGCGCATCAATGCCGACAGCGTGCTGGTCGATCCGCTGACGAGCGGCCGGACCGTGTCCCATTTCCTGACGCGCAACGGCAATACGTCCACGCGTCTGGCGACGCTGATCCATCTCGACGACATCATCGCGCCGAGCGAGGCGGGCCACATCGGCACGATGATCGAGAGCGGCCGTTTGCGCTTCCTGACGCGCAAGTCCGAGCTGCCGGCCCATCACTATGCGCTGGAATGTCTGTTGCAGACGCCCTGGCCCCCCGTCACCTCGCTCGGCTACGACGAACGCTCGGGCGGGTTAGTGCGCAGCTATGGATCATCGCATGACTTGACGCCCGGGGAGCATCGCCTCATTCGCGCCAAACTCAGGCTGGTGCGCGAATTCACCGCCGTCCTTCGCCGGCGCGGCAATGGCGTCTGCAACGCGGAGCAGGCGCTGGTGCTGATCAAGGCGGCATTGGCGGCGATCTTTGCCGAAAGGCATCTCGTCGATGCCTTTCCGTCCTTCCTGATCCGGGAGCGAGGGTGCTGTTGAGCAGCCTAGCGCCGGCAAATCCGAGGCGCTTTGCGAGCGGCTAGTCGGAAATCGGGTGGGATCGATGCTGCCCATCTCCCATGTTGCGGAGGACAACGCACCGGGAGCATTCCGATGTCCGCCTCCACAACTTCGCGACTGCCGGCGACCTTCAACCGCCTCGCCTGGTCCAATCTCGCCGCGCAATCCGCCGAGCAGATCGCGCTTGCCGCGGCGCCAATCGTCGCCGTGCTGATGCTCGGTGTCGCCGAGGGCGAAACGGGTTTGTTGCAGACCGCGCTGACGCTGCCCTTCATCCTGTTCGCGATTCCAGCTGGCCTCCTCGCCGACCGCATCTCGCGGCGGAAGCTGATGGCAGGCTCCGAAGCGCTTCGCGCAACCGCGCTTGCCGGCATCCTTGCACTGATCGCGAGCGGCCGGTTGACGCTGCCGCTACTCTGCCTGCTAGGTTTCGTCGCGGTGTGTGGAACGGTCGCCTATAGCGTTGCGGCGCCGGCGCTGGTGCCCTCGCTGGTGACGCAGCAACTGCTGCCAACCGCCAATGCCCGCATCGAGCTCGCGCGGACGATCGCATTTGCGAGCGGCCCTGCGCTCGGCGGCGTGCTGGTCGGATGGGTCGGCGCAGCGCCGGCGTTCGGCTTTGCCGCCGCGCTTTCGACGATCGCGGTGGTGCTGCTCTCGGGCATCCACGAGCCCGCCCGCGAAGCGGCGCCGCGGCGCCATCCGCTGCAGGAGGTCAAGGAAGGCGCGTCCTTCGTGTTGCACCATGCGCTTTTGCGCCCCGTCTTTATCACGCAGTTCATCTTCAACACCGGCTCCTTCCTGGTGCTCGCGGTGTTCGTGCCCTATGCCGTTCGTCGGCTCGGTCTCTCCGCAATCGGCGTCGGCACCACGCTTGCGATGTATGGTGCCGGCATGGTGGTCGGCGCGCTGCTAGCGACGCGGGTGATGCGGCGGCTCGCCTTCGGCGCCGTGATCGGGCTCGGCCCCGTCACCGGCCTGGTCGCGGCCGTGGTGATGGCGACCACCACCCTCGTGCCGAGGCCGGGGTTCGCCGGCGTTGCCTTCTTCCTGCTCGGCGCCGGCCCGATCCTGTGGGTGATCTCGACCACCACGCTGCGGCAGTCGGTGACACCGCCGCGCCTGCTCGGGCGCGTCTCCGCGATCAACATCCTGAGCTATGGCGCGCGGCCGCTCGGCTCGGCGCTCGGCGCGACGATCGGTGCCCTCTATGGCGCGGAGACCTGCCTTTATCTTGCGGTGGCGATCTTCGGCGCGCAGGCGCTGGTAATCCTGCTCTCGCCGGCCGTGGCATTGGCGCGGCAGCCCGACATGGTCAAGGACGCCTGCCCCGCCTTAGGCCTTTCGCGCTAGGTATCAAGCGAACCGACGCGCTGTTGGTGGCCGACCAGATCCCCGACGCGGCCTTTGGATCGAACCGCGCGTCAGCCACTTGGCCTTCCTGCTGGATGCGGATCAGTTCAACGGTGAGGTGCTGCACCTCCTGGAGCAAGAGTGATCTGCGAGCTCAACTCTTCAGATAGCGTTCGTAGCTTCCAGCCATCGCCTCGTTCGCGGCGATGTCGGGGTCGAGCGTATAGAGGTTCTGCGCCCGGCCGATGCCACGCAGTGCGTAACGGCCGGTCGAGACCAGATAGCGCCGGCCGGTGGCATCGAGGCCCTTGCAGAATTCGGACGAGGCCAGAAATTCGCGATCGATGGAATTGCACATCGAGGCAATGCGGCTGACCTCATTGACGGCCGGCCCCACCACGGTGAAGTCGAGCCGGTCCTGGCTGCCGATATTACCGTAGAACACCTCGCCGATATGCAGGCCCACATAGGCCGTGGTGACCGGGCGCCGCTCTTGCGCGCGCCGCTCGTTGAGCTCGGCCATGTTGAGGCGAAAGGCGTGCTCGGCGGAAAGCGCGGCGCGGCGCGCCACCGTCATGTCCTCCCCGGTGAAGATCGCAAGCACGCCGTCGCCGATCAGCTTCAATACGTCGCCGCCGGCCTCGTGGATCGCCTCGATCGAGGCGTCCGCGTAGTCGTTGAGAAACGGGATGATCTCGTCCGGCCCGATGCTCTCGGAGATTCGGGTCGAGCCGCGCAGATCGGAGAACCACAAGACCGCATTGATGCGCTCGGTGACGCCACGGCTGATGCGCCCGCGCAGCACCTGCTCGGAGGCATCGCGACCGAGATAGACGCGCCCCAGCGTGCGGGCGATGTCCATCTGCTGGGCGGATTTGATCGCGAGCCCCAGGACCGGCACGAGGTCGCGCAGCGCCTCCAGTTCGGGGTCGCTGAAACCGTTCTCGCGGCGGGTGGTGAAGTAGGAATAGAAGCAATCCATCTGGCCGAGCGTGCCGGCATCGCCGAAGCGATGGATGAAGGCGAGCAAATGGCGGTGGCCCTTGTCGGCGAGATCGCCGATGCTGGAAAAGTTGCGCGAGGCGTCGTCGGCGAGATCCAGCCGAAACTCGTCATCGCCATTTTCGAGCATGTGATGGAACGCCGAGCGGCGCCAGTTCTTGGCCGCATCGCCGTCGGCTGAAGACTGGTACTGGAACGTGTCGCTCTCGTTGCTCGGCAGGTCGTTCCAGCGAAAGCCGCGTCCCTCATAGATCGGATGCAGCGTGTCGATGAAGGCCATGGCGCGCGACACGTCGAGGCCGCCGGCCCGGCAACGCTCGCAGAAGCCGCGGATCAGATCGGTTTCGGGAAGGCCCGTCAGCCCCTGGCCGACCAGCCAGTTCATGAGGTCGAGGCGGGAGGAAAGTTCCATGCGCCATTATGCCGTGCAATCGCGCCAAGCGGAAGCGCATGCGTGTGGGTTGACGCGCGTCACGCCTCGCGCGCAAATGTCAGCGAGATGCGAACTCGGCACGACACGACGGCGACGCCCACGTCATGAGAGGACGTCGACTCCCCGTCATCCTGGCACTTGGCACGACCCAGACCCTGGCCTGGGCTTCCAGCGTCTATTTGCCGGCGCTGGTGGCCGACCCGATCGCCCATGATCTCGGCATTTCCGCGAACTGGATTTTTGCCGCCTACTCCGCCGCGCTCGTGATCGCGGGCCTGCTTGGACCTCGCATCGGCCGGCAGATCGACCGGGTCGGCGGCCGTCCGGTGCTGTCCTTCTCCAACGTGATATTGGCCGGCGGCCTGGCGCTGCTCGGCTTCGCCCAATCGATAACGGTTCTGATCGCAGCCTGGGTCCTGCTTGGCATCGGCATGGGATACGGCCTCTATGACGCCGCGTTCGGCGCGCTCGGGCGCATCTATGGCGAGGCCGCCCGCGGCGCGATCACCGGCATCACGCTGATGGCCGGCTTTGCCAGCACGATCGGCTGGCCGCTGACGGCCTATGGGCTCGCCCATGTCGGCTGGCGCGAGACCTGCCTTGGGTGGGCGGCGGCGCATATCCTGATTGGGCTCCCGCTCAATCTGTTGATGCTGCCGCGCGTGCCGGACGGCGAGGCCGTCGCGAAGGAGGAACCGAAGCCGCACATCCCGGTCGATCGCAGCATGGTGCTGCTCGCACTCGCTTTCGCGCTGGTGTGGATCGTGACGGGCGCGATGGCGGCGCAATTTCCGCGCATCCTGGAGGCGGCCGGCGCCAGCCATCTGAAAGCGGTCGCAGCCGGCGCGCTGATCGGGCCGGCGCAGGTGCTCGCGCGGATTGTCGAGATCGGCTTCCTGAGCCGCTATCACCCGATCGTCTCGGCACGGCTCGCCTTTGTCATGCACCCGCTTGGAGCGCTCATCCTCGCATTGACGGGCGGTGCTGCCGCGAGCGTGTTCGCGGTCTTCCATGGCGCCGGCAATGGCGTGATCACGATCGCACGCGGCACGCTGCCGCTCGCGATCTTCGGACCGGAGAATTTCGGCTACCGGCTCGGCCTGCTCGGCGCGCCCGCGCGCATGGCGCAGGCACCGGCTCCGCTGGTCTTCGGTCTATTGATCGACTGGATGGGAAGCCGCGTCCTGATCGTCTCCTCGGCCCTCAGCCTTGCGGCACTGCTCGCACTGTTGCTGGTGCATGAACGATCGCCGCCATCTCGGGCGCACCGGGGATAGTTGGCCCTTCCCTTCACCGCTCAATTCGCGCACAACGAGCCATGAACGACAACAACGGCGATGAAGACCAGGAAAGTGGCATCCGCGGGCTGTGGCGCTGGGCGACCAAGCCGCCGCAAGTCTACGTGGTCTATCTCATCACCCTGATCCTGGTGTGGGCACTCTCCTTCCTCGCCGGCACGATGAATCCGAGAAGGACCGGCAGCCCGATCAGCCCACCACCGGTCTCCGTGCCGCAGCGCTAGGCATCCGGCGGCTTTTTGACCCGCTCGACCTATCTCGCGATGCCGGAGCCCTGCTCGGATCCTTCGAGGGGCGCGCGTCGGAGCGCAGGCTCGCCACAAGCTGCGCAAAGCCACGCTTCGTCAGCTTCACCATTCCGCGAAGGTTGAAGTCGACGATCACCTCGTGATGCTTCATGCCTCTGCCGCCCTTCACAGGGCCGAGGTCCCGCACGATGCAATAGTGACCGTCGCTCATGCGAGCCAGTCGGCAATCTCTGAACATGCCGAGGAGAATGCACTTAGCGACGATTCCGTCAAATCTTGACCGCGAACGACTCAAGAACGGCGCTGGCTTCACACCATCTCCGCCGGCGCGAGCTTGCAGACCTCGCCGCTCTTCTCGATCTGCAGCGTGGCGTGGTGAATGTTGAAACGATGCGCCAGCTCCTCGCAGACGTGGTGCAGGAAGGCGTCGTCGTGGCCATCGGGCCGCACCAGATGCGCCGTCAGCGCGGTCTCGTTGGTGCTCATGGCCCAGACATGGAGATCGTGCACCTCGGTCACGCCGTCGAGCGAACGGAAATAGTGCTGGACGTGCGCCAATTCAATGCCCTTCGGCACCGCGTCGAGGGCGAGATTGACGCTGTCGCGCGCAAGCCCCCAGCCGCTCGCGAGCACGACGGCGGAAATGCAAAGGCTGATCACAGGATCGATCCAAAACCATCCGGTGGCCATGATCGACAGCGCCGCCACCACCACGCCGAGCGAGACGCTTGCGTCCGCGGCCATGTGCAGGTAGGCGCCGCGGATGTTCAGGTCGTGGTGGCGCCCGCGCATGAACAACAGCGCGGTGCCGCCATTGATGAGGATGCCGATCGCCGCCACCCACACGACCGTCCAGCTCGCGACTCTCGCCGGCGCCTGGATGCGGTTGACCGCCTCGACCGCAATGCCGCCGACCGCCACCAGCAACAGACCGGCATTGAACAGCGCGACCAGGATCGAGGCGCGGCGATAGCCATAGGTGTGGGTGTCGGTCGGCCGTTTCTGCGCAAGCCAAGTCGCGCCCCAGGCCAGCAGCAACGCCATCACGTCGGAAAGATTGTGGACGGCGTCCGATACCAGCGCCAGCGAATTGGCGGCATAGCCGAACACCAGTTCGACCGCCACGAAGGCCGCATTCAGGCTCGAGCCGATGGCGAAGGCGAAGCCGAAATCACCGGGTGCATGGCTGTGGCCGGCATGGCTGTGCCCGCCATGGTCATGCACGCGGGAATGGCCTTGATGATCGTGGGAATGATGATGATGCGCCATTGCGCCCAAACCGCAGCCGATTGATGATCGGCCACGGTTATAGCGCCGCGTCAAACGAATACTATTACAGCGCCCTATTCGACCGGTTTGCCGAACTTGTTCGATTTCGGCAGGCCATGGGCGAGCCGGCCGGCATCGGCGCGGTTGCCCTGCCAATCGGCCAGTTCCTTCATGCTCATGCCCTGGTCGCGGCCGGCGCCGTCCTTCCAGGCAAGGCCGGTCTTGGAATCGAAGGTGGTGACGTCGGAGAGCGAGGCGCTGGTGTATTTCTGCAACCGCACGCCGCGGCCGCGCGCCATTTCCGGCACCTGGTCGATGCCGAACACCACCATCTTGTGGTTGGTGCCGATCACCGCGACCATGTCGCCGGCGACGGTCGTGATCGCCTTGGCCTCGGCCGGCAGCTTCACGTTCATGACCTGCTTGCCCTTGCGGGTGTTGCCGACGCAATCGTCCTCGCCGACGATGAAGCCCTGCCCGTCCGAACTCGTGATCAGGAATTTGCGGCCGCCCTTGTTGACGAACAGCGCCGTGATGGCCGCGTCCTGGTCCAGGTCGACGAACATGCGGATCGGCTCGCCATGGCCGCGACCGCCCGGCAGTTTTGCCACGTCGAGCGAATAGAATTTGCCGTTGGTGGCAAACAGCAGGAGTTTTGACGTGCTCTCGGCGAAGAAGGCCTGGTCAAGCTTGTCGTCGGTCTTGAACTGCAGGCCCGAGAGGTCGGCCATGTGGCCCTTCATGGTGCGGACCCAACCTTTTTCGGAGACCACGACCGTGACCGGCTCGCGCTCGACAAAGGCCTCCTCGATCGCGGCGAGATCGTGCTCGGGCGCGTCGGCGAATGCCGTGCGGCGCTTGCCGAGTGGCGTCTTGGGTCCGAACATGTCGCGGACCTTCTTCACCTGCTCGCCGACCTTGGCCCATTGCTCGGTCTCGGAGCCGAGCAGCGACGTGATGCCCTTCAGCTCGTTGCGGAGGTTCTTGTCCTCGGTGCGGATTTCCATCTCCTCAAGCTTGCGCAAGTTGCGCAGGCGCATGTTGAGGATGGAATCGGCCTGGACCTCCGTGAGTTTGAAGGTCCTCATCAGCACGGGCTTGGGCTCGTCCTCGGCGCGGATGATCTTGATCACCTTGTCGATGTTCAGATAGGCGATCAGATAGCCGCCGAGCACTTCCAGGCGATGCTCGATCCGGCTCTTGCGGTAATTGGTGCGGCGGATCAGCACGTCACGCAGATGGTCGAGCCATTCGCGCAGGCACTCGGCGAGCCCAACGACCTTGGGCACCTTGCCCTTGATCAGCACGTTGAGGTTCAGCGGAATCCGGCTTTCCAGCTCGGTCAGCCGGAACAGCGATTCCATCATCAATTCCGGGTCGACCGCGCGCGACTTCGGCTCGATGACGAGGCGGATGTCTTCCGCGGATTCGTCCCTGATGTCGCCGACCAGCGGCAGCTTCTTCTCGTTCAGTAACTCCGCGATCTTCTCGACCAGCCGCGACTTCTGCACCAGCCACGGGATTTCGGTCACGACCACGACCCAGGTGCCGCGCGCGCCCTCTTCCTGCACCCATCTGGCGCGGGTGCGGAAGGCGCCGCGGCCGGTGACATAGGCTTCCGCGATCGCCTCCTTGGAATCGACGATGATGCCGCCGGTCGGGAAATCCGGCCCCTTCACCCATTTCAGCAGCGACTTCGACTTCGCTTCGGGCTTGTCGATCAGATGCAGCGCAGCGTCGCACAGCTCGGACGCGTTATGCGGCGGGATCGAGGTCGCCATGCCGACCGCGATGCCTTGCGCTCCGTTGGCAAGCAGGTTCGGGAAGCCGCCGGGCAGAACCGCAGGTTCCTTGCCGCTGTTGTCATAGGTCGGCTTGAGCTCGACGGCGTCTTCGTCGATGCCCTCCAGCATCAAGCGCGCGACGTCGGTCAGCCGCGCCTCGGTGTAGCGCATCGCGGCGGGGTTATCGCCATCGATGTTGCCGAAATTGCCCTGGCCGTCGACCATCGGATAACGCGAGTTGAAATCCTGCGCCAGGCGCACCATGGCGTCGTAGATCGCCTGGTCGCCGTGGGGATGGTACGAGCCCATCACTTCGCCGACGATCTTGGCCGACTTCTTCGGAATGGAGCCGGGATTGAGGCTCAGCGAGCGCATGCCATAGAGGATGCGGCGGTGCACCGGTTTGAGGCCGTCGCGCGCATCCGGCAGTGCGCGATGCATGATGGTCGAGAGCGCATAGGCAAGATAACGCTCCTCCAGCGCATCGCGCAGCGGAACCTCGTCAATCTTCTCCGGCTCGGGCGGAATCAGTGATTTTCCCATGGGCCCCCGTTAGACCCTTGGCGCGAATCGGACAAGCCGCGAATCAGGGCGTAAGGCGGACATCACCGGAAACCGCCAGCGGGCCCGCCGGCCGCCGGGCCGAGCGCCACTTCAGCGCCGGCTGCTCGACATAGCGCCAGGAGAGAAAGGCGAGCGGCGTGGTGAAGATGAGCGAATACAAGAAGCTGGCGGCGAGGATCAACGTCACGGGCAGCCAGCTATATTGCACCCACAAATATGACGTGAGCCGGGCCGCCGTCCACAGCGACAGGGGATGGAGGAGATAGAAGCTGTAGGAAATCCTGCCATAGAACCTGACGATCGGCAGATCGAGCGGTGCAAACGCCGCCGTATCGGTGCGATAGGCGACCAGCATGACGAGCGTTGCCGCGCTCAAGCATTCCACCAGCGCCATCCATGTCCCCTCGGGCTTGAGAAAGGAACACGTCCAAAACAGGCCGATCGATGCCAGCGCGCAGAGCGGGACCGCGTTGGCACCAAGGCGCTTGGCAAGGGCGGCGCCCTTGAACTGCACCAGGACGCCGATCGGAAAGGCGTAAAGCGGCGACAGGTTGGTGTCGTTGCCGATCGCGTGACAGTACTGGCCCAGGAACGACAGGGCGAACAGGAGCCAGGCGATAGCGATGACAGGCCGTTCTCCGTAACGCCGAAACAGCCAGACACACAGGAAAATCAACGGCGTTGCCGCCAACTCCGCCTTCATCGACCACATCACCTTATCGATGTCCGTGTGCAACATCAGCATGTTCGCTACGATGTTGAGGGGCGTGATGACGGCGCCCTCTTCTTCATAGAGATTGAAGCCGAATGCATAGAATAGCGCGGCGAAGATGCAGATCGTGCTGATGGCGGCGGGAAACAGCCGGAAAATCCGCGCCCTGATAAAACGCGTGGCGTTGAAATCGCGATCGAGCGAGCGCGCCAGCACGAAGCCGCTGATGACGAAAAAGGCAACCACCGCGCCAAAGCCGTTGCCCATCGCCTTGATCGCCTTGAGGCCGACCTGGTCGAAGTCGCCGCGCGGCTGCGCGGCGAACCACGACATGGTGACATGCATCAGGGCAACCGTCAGGGCCGCGAGGCCACGCAGAGACTCGATGCGGGGAAGGAACTGCTGTTGCGCGGAAGCTGACATGACCCGAAACAACACGCCGGCGGCGAGAATTCAAGCCATTGCCGCCGTTACAGCCCGCCGCGGCCGCCTCTACCGGCCGCCGTACCAATGCGCGGCCTGCGCCGTCTGCGCCGGCGCCTCCGTCAGGCAGCGGCGCGCCGTCTCGATCTCGGCCTCCGAGGCGCCGTGGCTGCGCGCCCACATCTCCGCGGCCGAGGCGGAATACTTCGCCACATAGTAGCGAACCACGCCGCACGACACCCGGTGGATCAGGCCGGACTGACCGCCGCCCGCCAAGGCATCCGACGGCGGAGATGACAGAAAAAGGCCGAGCGCCATGGCGCCGGCGACACGTAACAACATAACGCCCCCCGAAATAGTATTCACGTTCCGCAGAGAATCAGACTCGACTCATGCGCGCAAATTAAATCGGGCCGAGCAGCGCAATGAGCTGTCGACCAATCGTGATCCTGGAACCCGGATCATCTGCGACGGCTTGCGAAAATCAGCGGTGGTCGCCGCCTGGCAACCAGCGCAATCGGCTACCCGAGCTTGCGCTTGTCAATGGCCTGGCGGAAATCCGTGGCCAGTCCGCCATAATAGTCCGCGAGCACTTCGTACATCGTCCGCTGGGCGCCTTCGGCTGCCTGCAGAGCCGCTTCCCGGCATTTGGCAGCCTTTCCCTCGTATTTCTCCACCTTGCTCCGCAGGTCCATGTCCATGACGCAACTCCCACGCAAAACCGCCCGAACGCGATGAAGGTGGCCGCGCATGCGCCCGAAAAGATGGCCGGCGCAGGGAAATTTTGCAGCATCGCGTACCGTCTCGGGATCGCGGGTGGGCCGGTGGGGCGCCCTTCGCCTGATGTGGAAGGCGTCAGGACAGTGCGGTGCCGAGCTTCGTGCGCTTCCTCATCACCGCATTGATGAAGCCGTCGCGCGCATCGGAGTGGCCCTGCCCGCGCGGTTCCAGCACATGACGCAGCAGGAACAGGCCGGTGAGCTGAAAGCCGTCCTGCAGATCCCCGTCGGTCCATCCGCGGGCGCCATCCTCGTCGTGACGCAAGAACGGCGGCAGCCGCAGGAGCCGGTCGCGCCAGGGGTCGCCGGCGGCGCGGGAGACGGCGCCGCCGGATTTCGGCGAGACATAGATGAGATCGTTGGTCTCGCCCGTCGCGGCGCAGTTTTCCAGATCGAGCCCGAAGCCGAGCTCGCCCAGCATGGCGAGCTCGAAGCGGATGAGATGCACGGCGGCGCCGCCGGCATCGTCGAAATCGTCGAGCGTCTGCTGCAGCATCTCGTAGATATCCTGGTGCGGATCGCGTTCAGGCAACAGCCGCGCCAGCGCAGCCAGATGCGTCACGCCATAGACGGCATGCGAGGACGCCAGCAGCATCGCCGCACGCAGCCGCGTACCCTCCAGCGTGTACATGCCGAGATGCTCGTCGAGTCGCGCCCGCCACACCACAGCGACGCTGTTGCCGGGCTGCAGCAAGGGCCGCATCCGCGAGGAGGCCCCGCCCCGCACCAAGCCGAGATGGCGGCCATGCTCGCGCGTCAGCAGTTCGACAATGGCGGAGGATTCGCCATGCCGCCGCACCCCGAGCACGATGCCCTCGTCGGTCCATTCCATGGTTTCAAAGCTAGCACGTAGGGCGAGCCAAGCGAAGCGAGCCCACCGCAGCGGTCACCAGGCATGGCCGGTAGGGCACGGCGCGAAGATGCGCCTTTGCCCGCCCGCCGTCGCCCTGCGGCTCACGCGTTGAACCAGCCCTGGGCGTCGCCGGTGAAGGAGTAGTAGAGCCCGGCGGCGGTCAATGCGCAGGATACGATCTCGATCAGGCTGTCGAGCTCGAGGCCGTTCTCCCCGATCACCTGGACCAGCGAGATGACCGACAGCACCAGCGCCGCGGCCAGCACCCAGCGCGGCCAATTCTTGCGATGGCGGGCGGCGAGCCAGACGAAATAGAGCAGCAGCAGGATCATGCCGCCCGCCACCAGGGTCGCGGCCATGATCATCTGATCGGTCATGTCGGCGCTCGGGGTGCGGTCCTGGACAGCGACCGACAGCGCATCCAGCATCAACGACGCGTAGAGCAGCACTTCGAACCGGAACACGTTCTTGGGCAGGTTCATCGCTTCAGCCGGCCGTTCTTGTTCGATTATTCCTTGGGGAACTCAAGTCCCATCTGACGATAGCGATCGGGATCGTCGCCCCAGTTCTCGCGCACCTTGACGAACAGGAAGAGATGCACGGGAACTTCGAGGATCTCGGCGATCTCCTCGCGCGCGGCCGCGCCGATCGACTTGATGGTTGCCCCGCCTTTGCCCAGCACGATCTTGCGCTGGCTTTCGCGCTCGACAAAGATCGTTTGTTCAATCTTCACAGAACCGTCCTTGCGCTCGGTCCAGCTATCGGTCTCCACCGTCGACTGATATGGCAATTCCTGGTGCAGTTTTTGATAGATCTTTTCCCGGGTAGTTTCGGCCGCCAGCTGGCGCATCGGGGCGTCGGAAATCTGGTCCTCGGGATAGAGGAACGGTCCAGCCGGCACCATCCGCGCGAGCGCATGGCGCAGATCCGCTACGCCATCGCCGGACAATGCGGAGACCATGAAGGTCTGGGCAAAAGCGAGCCGTTCGTTGGCGGACTTGGCCAGCGCCAGGAGCTTCTCGCGCGGCACCAGATCGATCTTGTTCAGGATCAGGAGCTTCTCGTGATCGACGCCGGCAACCCTAGCCAGGATGGCGTCGGCCTCTTCGTCCAATCCGGCCTTGGCGTCGAGCAGCACGCAGACGAGATCGGCGTCATGCGCGCCGCTCCAGGCGCTCGAGACCATGGCGCGGTCGAGCCGGCGCTTTGGCGCGAAGATGCCGGGCGTATCGACCAGGATGATCTGCGCTTCCCCGTCGATCACGATGCCGCGGATCAGCGCGCGCGTGGTCTGTACCTTGCGCGAGACGATGGTGACCTTGGAGCCGACCAGGCCGTTGACCAGCGTGGACTTGCCGACATTGGGAGCGCCGATCAGGGCGATGAAGCCGCAGCGCGTCGGTGCGCTCGTCGCCTCAGCCGTCATTGCTGCCGCCGGCAACGCCTTCGCGCTCGATCATCACGCTTGCCGCAACCTTCTCGGCCGCGCGCTTGCTGCCGCCGACACCTTCGGCCGGCGCCAGTCCCGGCAGGTCGACCGCGACGCGGAACTGGGGATCGTGATGCGGCCCGGTGCGCTCGACCTCGCGATAGACCGGGGTCGGCAGGCCCTTGCCCTGCGCCCATTCCTGCAGCACCGTCTTGGGATCGCGCAGCGGCTGCCGCGGCTTCTTCATCCGCTCGGTCCAGTTGCGCTCGACGAAGGCGGAAGCCGCCTGGTAGCCGCCATCGAGATAAACCGCGCCGATCACGGCCTCGCAGATGTCACCCAGCACGGATTTGCGCAACCGCGCGCCGGCGCCGGCGCCCACCGCGCCGAGCTTGATGTCGTCGGCAAGCCCCAACGATTTGGCGACGTCGGCGCAGCTCTCCTTGCGCACGAGATCGGCGAGCCGCTTGGACAGCTCGCCCTCGTCGGCGTTCGGGAAGCTGCGATAGAGCATGTCCGAGACGATCAGCCCGAGCACATGGTCGCCCAGGAACTCCAAGCGCTGATAGCTCTCGCCCCGCTTGCGGGAAGG